>CAYYND010000044.1:0-13834 GCA_964472845.1 uncultured Lachnospiraceae bacterium
TAGTTTCTTTATTTGCATGCGACAGTCCGGGTACTACCTCGGGGAATATATGAAGCTCGTAGGGGATCTTGTGCTCGGTCATAGATGAGACGAGCAGGAGCGAATTCTCAACGGGGACGGTCTTGTCGCTGAAAGTGTGCCAGATAAATGCGGGCGGGGTAGTTTCGCCTACGTAAAGTTCAAGCGAATATTTGTCGCGCTCATCTTGAGGTGCCTCCGGATCTCCGCAGAGATGATCTATCGATCCCTTGTGTGCCTTCGGACCTGCCGTGATTACGGGATATGAGAGAACCATACCCGTGGGACGGTTTATGCCTTCGGGACAGTCTCCGAGCGCCGACTTTACCTCGGGAATGTTCCAAAGTATGCCCGAGGATGCCGCAAGGTGTCCGCCTGCGGAAAATCCGCATATAAAAACATAGTCGGGGTCGATGTTGTATTCCTCTGCGTGCTCGCGGACGTGCTTTATTGCAAGTGCCGCCTCGATTAGAGGAGCGTAGTTCGTTGCTTTGTCGCCGACAGAGTATCTTAATACGAAAACATTCATACCGGCGTTGAAATAGAACTTTGCTACCGGTTCGTTTTCACGGTTTGAAAGAAATCTGTATCCTCCGCCGGGACAAACTATCATAGCGCGTCGTGGGGGCATATTAAGCTCGTTATCATCATCGCTTACATATGTTGTGAGCGTGCAATCAGGGTATCTTTCGTCAAGGACAAATTGTTTGTGAAGCATATTTTTTACCTCCGCTTCCGTCAGTTATTGACTATTATATGAAATGTTATATTTTGTCTTGTTATTCTTCTTCAAGCTCTTCGTATATTTCGAGAAGTCTTTCTTCTATTTCGTTTATTCGTGCCTCAAGCTCGGCGGCTCGAACATAATCCGAGGCGGCATCGCCGTAAAGCTCCTCGTTGCAGGTGTCCAACTCCTCTTCAAGCGCTGCTTGTTCTTTTTGCATCATCTCGCGTCTTCTTTGTGCCTTTCTTGCATCCGACAAGGTCTTTTTGTTTTGCAAAAATTGCTCCTTTGAGGCTGAATTCTGCATGGGTGCGGCGGTCGGCGCGTCCGAGCGATCCCTTGAAAACATCAGCTTGCTGATCTCCGAGTAGCCGTTTCCTTGTTGGATAACGGAATAGTCTTGAAGATCGCCGTATTTTTTGTCCGAAGGGCAGAGGAGCAGTATCCTTGTGGCGAGCCTGTTTATCAGATAACGGTCGTGAGAGATTATAACTACCGTACCGTCGTAATCTTCAAGTGCCTTTTCAAGCACCTCTCGCGAGGCGATATCAAGGTGGTTGGTCGGCTCGTCAAGAATAAGCATATTTGCGGGTGAAAGTATCATCTTGGCGAGCGTAAGGCGCGCCTTTTCACCTCCGCTCAATATGCTTACGGGCTTAAACACATCCTCGCCGAAAAATCTGAATGAGCCGAGAGTGTTTCGCACCTCGGTCTCGGTCATTCTCGGATACGTATCCCATAATTCGTCAAGCACCGTCTTTTCATTTGAAAGTCCGCGGTTGGTCTGGTCGTAATATCCTATCTCGAGGTGATAGCCCTGTTCGATCGAGCCCTTTTTCGGAAGATAATTGCCGAGCATAAGCTTTATGAGCGTTGATTTTCCGCATCCGTTGGGGCCGAGAATAAAGACCTTTTCTCCTCGTCGGATCATAAAAGAGATATTCGAGAAGAGGAGCCTGTCAGCAAATCCCATTGTGAGATTTTTGGCGGTGATGACTTCATTTCCGCTCTGTATACCCTGCTTAAATGAGAAGCGTATGGATCTTTCTTCATTTTCGGGCTTTTCAAGCTTTACCATCTTGTCGAGTAGCTTTTGACGGCTCTCGGCGGCGATTATGTTTCTTTCACGATTCCACGCGCGCTGCTGAGCGATATAGGCTTCCTGACGTGCGATCTCCGCTTGCTGTTCCTTGTAATGCTTTTCGGCTACCGCACGGTCAAAGTCGCGCTTTTCGAGGCTCGTCGTATAATTACCGTTGTAGAGCTTTGCCTTGTGAAATTCTATTTGCAAGGTCTTGTTGGTTACACGATCCAAAAAATATCTGTCGTGAGAGATAACGATAACGCATTTTTTGTATGATATCAAAAAGCTTTCGAGCCATTGGAGCGTTTCTATGTCGAGGTGGTTGGTAGGCTCGTCCAGCAAAAGGATATCAGGCTCTCGGCAGAGCTGGCGGCACAGCGCAAGGCGTGTTCTTTGTCCGCCGCTGAGAAGAGAAGAGGGCTTGTTCATCTCCTCCTCGGTAAATCCCATACGCGCGAGCACCGACGCGCATCTACCTCTGAATTCAAGTCCACCTTCGCTAACAAACCTATCTTGAAGCGCGGCAAACTCGTTGGCGTATGACTCTTTGAGGGCTTCTTCGGCAGAGGATGAGCCTTTGCCGGAGAGCGTATTTTCAAGCTCACGAAGCCTGTTCTCGGCAGAGATCAATTCGGGAAACGCGGAATACATATGCTCGATAACTGTGGTTCCGGGATCCTCGCCTTCGGGTAAATCAAAGGCGTCATCCTGACGCAATATTCCTATTTTTTTATCCTTTGAAATATAGATACTGCCTTCCTCTGCTTGTTGCTCACCCATAATGATCCTAAAAAGGGTCGATTTCCCGGCACCGTTTATGCCGACTATTCCGACCTTGTCGTCTTCTTCGAGCGCAAAGCAGACCTTGTCAAGCAGGGTAAATGTCCCAAACCTGACGGTAATATCATTCATTGAAATAACAGTCATTTTTTCTCCGTACCGCCGCGGCGGTCAATTTTATATTTACACTGATCTATTATAGCAAAAAAATTCCCATAAATCAATAGCAACCGCCAAAATATATTACATTGAAAGTATCATATACCGAATATGAAGTAAAAAGATAAAAATTAACACTTTGTTTTATTGACTTTTTTGTAAAGTGCGGTTATAATTAAAAGGTTATAAAAATACAATATAGTCTCTGAGTATTGCTCAGTGACGGAAAGGAAAACAATGCTAAAACGACTTGCTAAGAGCATAAGAGAGTACAAAACTCCGGCACTTCTTACACTGATCTTTATAGTAGCCGAGGCGGTCATAGAATGTCTTATTCCGTTCATTACCGCAGATCTTGTAAACAGGATCAAAAGAGGCGAGGCTATTGAAAACGTAATATCGACCGGACTTTTGCTCGCTCTTATGGCAGTTATATCTCTTTGCTGCGGCGGTATTGCCGGATTTACCTGTGCCAAGGCATCGTCCGGTTTTGCCAAAAACCTCCGCCACGACATTTTTGAGAAGATACAGACCTTCACATTTCACAATATCGATAAATTTTCGTCCTCCTCGCTCGTTACAAGGCTTACCACGGACGTCGGAAACGTTCAAATGTCATTTATGATGATCATACGTACCGCGATCCGCAGTCCGCTTATGCTTATATTCTCCTGCGTAATGGCGTATATTATGGGCGGTCCGCTTGCTATGGCGTTCGTTATTATCATCCCGTTCCTTGCGTTTGGACTCTTTTTTGTCGGACATAAAGCAATGCCCGCATTCCGCGCGGTATTCAAAAAGTACGATAAACTCAATGAATCCATTGAGGAAAACGTTCGCGGTATGCGAGTAGTCAAGGGATTTTCGCGCGAGGATTATGAGAAGGAAAAATTCGGCAGAGAAGCCGAGAGTATTCGTCGTGACTTTACGAAGGCTGAGCGAATAGTAGCTCTCAACAATCCCTTGATGCAGATATGTATGTATTTCAATACCGCATTCGTCCTTATAATCGGTTCAAAAACGATAGTTCAGAACAAAGGTGCGACCATCGACGTCGGACAAATGTCCGCAATGCTTACCTACGGTATGCAGGTGCTTACGGCACTTATGATGATATCGATGATATACGTTATGATAACTATGTCGGTCGAATCCGCAAGAAGAATCTGCGAGGTCCTCAACGAAGTACCGTCAATTGAGATGGCGGAGCAGCCCGTTACAGAGGTTAAAGACGGTTCGATAAAGTTTGATAACGTAAGCTTCAAATATTCCGAAAAGGCAAAAAAATACGCGCTTGCGGACATTGACCTGAAGATAGAGTCGGGAATGACGGTCGGTATAATCGGCGGAACGGGATCGAGCAAATCCAGCTTGGTACAGCTTATACCGCGTCTTTATGATGCTTCGGAGGGTGCTGTTTACGTCGGCGGAGTTGATGTGCGTGATTATGATATAAACGTCCTTCGTGATTCTGTGGCTATGGTGCTTCAGAAAAATCTGCTCTTCTCGGGTACTATCAAGGAAAATCTCCGTTGGGGTAATCCCGACGCTACCGACGAGGAGCTTATCGAGGCGTGCAAGCTCGCACAGGCACACGAATTTGTCACCTCATTCCCCGACGGTTACGATACTATGATAGAGCAGGGCGGTACTAACGTATCGGGCGGTCAGAAGCAAAGACTTTGTATAGCTCGTGCGCTTCTTAAAAAGCCCAAGATACTTATCCTTGACGACTCTACGAGCGCGGTAGATACCAAGACGGATATGCTCATAAGAATGGGCTTTAAGTCTTATATTCCCGAAACAACAAAGATAATCATCGCTCAGCGTATCGCTTCGGTAGAGGATGCCGATCTTATAATAGTTATGGATAACGGCAAGATATCCGCTATGGGTAAGCACGACGAGCTTATCAAAACGAGCGATATTTACAGAGAAGTATATGAACAGCAAACGAACGGAGGTGAGCGAGATGAGTAATGTAAAGAGCAAGCCTTTTAAGAGAAAGATAAACTTCAAAGTAATGGGACGCCTCATAAAAATGCTTTTCGGCTATTATCCCGTGCTCGTTCCGCTTACAATAGTCTGCATAGTGTTCGCTGCTATCGCATCGGCTATTCCGGCACTGTTCCTTCAAAAGGTCACCTCTTTGATCGAGGTCTGGCAGGAATCAGGCGATTGGGCGGCGGCAAGCGCCGAGATACTTCCAAGCATATACGTGCTCATCGCGTTTTACGTAGTTTCCATCATAGCGATAACCCTTGACAATCAGCTTATGGCTTATATCACTCAAGGGTACCTTTGCAAGATGAGACGCACTATGTTCGACGGTATGCAAAACCTTCCCATAAAGTATTTCGATACACATAAGCACGGAGATATTATGTCGTATTACACTAACGATATAGATACTCTTCGTGAGCTCGTGTCTCAGTCCTTGCCTACGCTTATAAGAACGTCTGTCATTGTCGTAAGCGTGCTTTCCATTATGCTCTGGTTCAGCGTATGGCTTACGCTTATAATCATTTTCGGCGTCGCATTTATGATATTCGTCTCCGGAAAGATAGGCGGCGGCTCGGCAAAATACTTCGTGCGCTTGCAGGAATCCGTGGGCAAGGAAGAAGGATTTGCTCAGGAGATGATGAACGGTCAGAAGGTTATCAAGGTATTCTGCCACGAAAAGCAATGCCAAGAAGATTTTGATAAAATAAACAACGTTCTGTTCGAGAACAGCTTCCGCTCTCACGCGTATGCAAACACTCTCGGACCGATCATTATGAATATCGGTAATATCCTTTATGTTATAGTGGCGGTGATCGGAGGTCTGCTCGTGCTTTCCGATGTTCCGAATATCGGTATCAGAAATTTGTTTGCAGATAACTCCTTTGAGGTAAGTATAATAGTAGCATTCCTTTCGATGACAAAGCAGTTTACCGGTAACGTTAACCAGATATCTCAACAGATAAACTCTGTCGTTATGGCTATGGCAGGCGCGGAGCGTATATTCGCTCTTATGGATGCAGAGCCGGAAGCCGATGACGGTTACGTAACTCTTGTAAATGCGGATATCGATGAGAACGGAAATATTACCGAGACAGATAAACGTACGGGTAAATGGGCTTGGAAGCATCCCCACGGAGACGGAACAACAACTTACACACAGCTTCAGGGCGACGTGAGAATGACGGAGGTAGACTTCGGCTACGAGGAGGGCAAGATCGTCCTTCACGACGTAAGCGTCTACGCAGAGCCGGGTCAGCAAGTGGCGTTCGTCGGTGCAACGGGCGCAGGTAAGACGACCATTACAAACCTTATCAACAGATTTTACGATATAGCGGACGGTAAGATCAGATACGACGGAATAAATATAAATAAAATACGTAAATCAGATCTGCGCCGATCCCTCGGAATAGTTCTTCAGGATACCAATCTCTTTACGGGAACGGTAATGGATAATATCCGCTACGGCAGACTTGATGCAACGGATGACGAATGCCGCGCCGCCGCAGCTCTTGCGGGCGCTGACGATTTTATATCGCGCTTGCCGGACGGATATGATACAGAGCTTTCAAACAACGGAGCAAACCTCTCGCAGGGTCAGCGTCAGCTTATCGCGATCGCGCGCGCCGCAGTAGCCGATCCGCCCGTAATGATACTTGACGAGGCGACCTCGTCGATCGATACGAGAACAGAAGCCATCGTTCAGCGCGGAATGTCTAAGCTTATGGAAGGCAGAACGGTCTTTGTTATCGCTCACAGACTTTCCACTATAATGGATTCCGATGTTATAATGGTACTTGATCACGGACGTATAATCGAGCGCGGCAGCCACGAAAAGCTGCTTAACGAAAAGGGCACTTATTACCAGCTTTACACGGGCGCATTTGAACTTGAATAATTTTTGTTCGGTCAAAGTGGACGTTCAATTGTAAATATTTTTTGACTTTTATAAAAATCTCAAAAAAGCTATTGCATTTTGAAGCTAAATATGGTATTATATTCGGGTGTATGGATGAAGTTGGCGGTGCACCCTCTCAGGTACCGTCGTTCTGACATTTATTAAGTTTCCAAATCTACAAGGGAGGTGAAAAGATTGGCAAACATTAAATCCGCAAAGAAGAGAATTCTCGTTATCGAGACAAAGACACTTCGCAACAAAATGAACCGCACACAGATCAAAACACTCATAAAGAAGTTTGAGGCAGCTGTTGCAGCAGGCGATAAGGAAGCCGCAAACGTAGCTTATACCGCAGTTGTTAAGAAGCTCGACCGTTCCGCAGCTCACGGTCTTATCCATAAGAATTGTGCAGCTCGTAAGAAGAGTCAGTTTACAAAGGCACTCAATGCTATGTAATTTTTGATCAATGAATTTTTGAAGACCGAGGTTTAACCCGCCTTGCGTTTTCAGTTGTCAGTGCAGTCGGCACTCACACGGCTGCACTGACGCATATGAATTCTAACGATCTGTATTTGGAGAGATATCGAAGTGATCGTAACAGCGTTGCTTGCAACGCAGATGACATCGAAATCAGTTTGCGAGCAATCGCGTAGTTTAATATTTTGGAGAGATATCGAAGTGGTCATAACGGGGCTGACTCGAAATCAGTTTGCGAGAAATCGCACGAGGGTTCGAATCCCTCTCTCTCCGCCACACCGAGCCTGCAAAGTCAATTTGCAGGCTCATTTTTTTCGCCCTTTTTGACTTACGAAACCGTGGTCAGAGCCGCCCTCATTCCCGTCACCATTGCTTCGGCGGAGTTGAGTTTGGAGTTGTAATCTAAGTGTGCATAAATGTTTGCTGTTGTGCTGAAATCGGAGTGACCGAGCCACTCTTGGATTTGCTTCATTGGTACACCGTTCTTTAGAAGCATTGACGCGCAGGTGTGACGGAGATCGTGAAATCTGATATGCCGCATACCGTGACGTGCAAGGAGCTTCGGGAACGACTCGGTTAAATAGCTTGGTGTTATGATATTGCCCATTTCATCGACGCAGATATAATCAAGATATTTGGTGTTGTAGCAGTTGCCGCACACTCTCTTGTATTCCTCCTGCATCTCCCATCTTTGCAAAAGCATATCTTTGAACTGCGGTATCAAAGGAAGTGTTCTGCGGCTCGACTTGGTTTTCGTCGTGTCGGTCGCCACTTCTACCTTCTTGCCGTCGATTTTGCAAGATGTAAGTGTGTGCTTGATGGTGATGGTGTTCTTCTGAAAGTCGATAGCATCCCATTTGAGTCCAAGAACCTCACTACGGCGAAGTCCGTAGAACGCTGCCAATACGATGGGCAATTCAAGTTTCGTTCCTCTTGCTACCTCAAACAAGTCTTGTATCTCGTCCTCAGTATAGAAGCTGCCTTGAAATTCGTTCTTCTTCGGTCTATCCACTTTGTCAACGGGGTTCGTTGCAATCAAGTCCGTTTTGACCGCGTATTTCATCGCTCTGTGAATGATTGCGTGATAATGGATTACCGAGTTAGCCGAAACCCTGTCAAGCTGAACAAGATAGAATTTTTGAATGTCAGCCGCCGTCAGCTCGGACAGTTTACGCTCCAAAGGCTTGAAATAAGGAATAATCGTCTTATTCGTCATATCCGCATAAGAAGCGTATGTAGTAAGTTTGATTGTGCTCTTGGCAATTTCAAGCCACATTGCGAGGAAGTACACGAACATAATCTCGCCGGAAAGCTCGGTCACTTCTTCCTCAACTTCGGGTTCATAGGTCTGTCGTGTTTCCCAAAGCAATGCTTCAGCCTTTTTCTTGTTACCTTTCACCATCAATCCTGTGGGTATCCACTTTGTTTTGCGCTTACCGCCCACGGAGTAGTTCAATACCATATAAAAATAACCTTTTTTCTCTTGCAGATGTCCTGCTACCATAAATAATTACCTCCTTAATGTAGTAGCACGAATTGGACACTTGCCGTTGACCACCCTTATTATACCTTGGTGCGGTGCAAATGTCCAATGTGCAAATTTTTATTTTATGCTTTTGCCATATTGATTTTCAAAAAAGAAAGCAGATGTACCTTGGGAACACGGTACGACCTGCCGACCTTCATATTTTGGATTGTGCCGTTCTTCAGCATTTTATAAACGGTCTTGGTGCTTACGCCGAGAGCCGCGCTCGTTTCCTCCACGCTCATTATTTCGGGATAGTCCTTCAGTACCGTCTGATATACTTCTTTGAAATTCATTCATTATCTCCTTTCGTTGGGATTGTATCTTTTGTAGATGCTGTATTTTGGGTTCTTTTTCATAAGTACGTCCATAGCTCGCTCAACGCGACGCATTGTATTGTTACTCGCCTTGCCGATATATTTTACAAAGCGGGATTTATCCAAGGTTCTCATTTGCTCCGCAAGCACGATGGAGTCGTGCGGTAGCTCGTTGCATCTTACGATAACGTGTGTTGCAAGATCTCGGCGTTTATCAAACTTGCTCGTGATAGCCATAACGACCACCGTGGGGCTTGACTTGTTGAAAGCATCCGTCTGTACGACGAGCACGGGGCGGATGCCGCCTTGCTCCGAGCCGACGACGGGATCAAGATTAACTCGGTAGATTTGACCTCTCTTTATCTTCTTATTCATATAATTCCTTTCACGAAAAAGAACCCGCCGACCTTTCCATCGACGGGTTCAAGATTTTTAGGACTCTCTGCTTCGCAAAACGATAAGCAGCACGTGACCGATAAGCTCGTCACTCATTCTCTCGTTTGCCGCGAGCTTGCGGCAATATTCAAGGAAATAGTAGAGTGCTTCGTGGTCGTCGCCAACCTCTATCTCTGCGTAGGTGTTCTCTCTGCGAGGGTGTTTTACCAAACACGGCTCACCCGACAGCCATCTACCGAGATTGTTGCGCTCATCGTTGAACATTTCCTTTACCTTCTGATATGCCCAATGTCCGTGCTCGATTATTGTCTGCTTGGCTTCGCTGCTGATGTTTTCCTCCACGATGCCACAACCGTTTGCTATCGCTATCATATAGCGGCTAAATTCCGCTTTTCTATCCATTTAATTATCCTCCTATGTAAGTTCTTCAAAATTTCTCTTAAACCGTCTTGTGCGGCTTTAATTTTGCTCACACGCCCATCAAGGTGTGCGATTGTTTCCTCAATGTCGCTTCGGCTCTCGGCGTAGTAGTAACCCCTGCTGCTACTGCAAATGGGAACGCCCTTGGAACGAAGCTCATTGACCATACGGCGTATCTCTGTACCCTTACAACGAAAGAGCCTTTCAAGCTCCTTACTGTAAACTGCCTTGGCTTTTCCTTTGTGCTCGGTCTGCATATACCTTTCAAAGTTCTTCATAGCAAATCTCCTTATGAACCTTATTTCCTATCTAATTGAATAGGATGTAGGAGCTTGCCTATGTTTCAAGGCAAGCTCGGTTCAAGCGTCTATTTGTCCTCGACACCCCGACGCACCGATAAACGGTATGGGAAGTCATCAAACGACCGATTGCTAATCAGTTCCATAGGGTTCTAACCTCTGCCGGGTACTCCGCCAGCCGCGCATTTCTGCTACGGAAGTATCATTGTCACTCGCGCCTGTCATCGCCACGTCGGATGCTATCCAACTCTACTTTGTATAAGTGTTCTCGCTCTCTCCCTCGCGGGAGGTCTTGGCGCACCTACAAATGCGGCTTAGCGGCTCATCACCGCATAGCGCAGATAATGTATTTGATGAATGTCTATTCAGTTTTTAAGGATCAGTGAGTGGATATGTTTTATCCCCTCACTACTGTAAAAGCAACTTTTTTCGGAACAGTTGACGGTCTAATCGAAAAAAACTTTATTTTTTTGCAATTTTTTTCTTAAAGACTCATAAATGCGTTCCATTGCGTGAGAAACAGCACTTTTAGTAATCCCAAACTTTTTGGCAATTTCATCTTGACTTAGATTATCCCAATAAGCCATATAAAGCATTTCTTGTTGTCTTAATGTAAGTTCTGCTATTGCTTTTTTTAGTTCTTCACTACGAAGCATTTGGATACACCATTCTTCGGGAGAAGGCTCGTCCACATCGACGAACTCAAATCCCGTTTCTTCATTCATTTGCTCGGCAGAGATTTCATTCTCTGCGATAGCGTTCTGTACCTCCATTTCTTTCTTATCCTGTTTGTTGACATAGTTCATAGCTCTATTCCAACGAATAAGCTCCTTGTGTTCTCCTGAACCTTCTACCACTTCAACAGCAATCCATCTTTTATAACCTATAATCTTATTTACTTCAATCGTTTTCATTATTTAATCTCCTTGTGAATTTTGAAATTTGTGGTTTTGATTTCAAAATCCGACAAGGTGGAGCACGAATAGAGTAAATACGATATTTTTCGCAAACGCAAACAAAAAGGCACTTATTGCGTGATACGCTTAAATTTGCGTACCATTCAACAAGTGCCTTTCTATCGTTATTCAGTTTTTTATTATGTAGAGTAGAGATTAAGCCATAAATTCATAGTCACTACTCATAACGAGTAGTGATGCGGAGTTACCCCAACGCATAATAAAATACCTCCTTGATTTAAGAATTGGCGCGGCTCGTCCAAGGGGGTCGGAAGATGACCGCGTAGATGTTGTTTCATCTCTTTTCTTTTTGAATATTTTGACTCTCATTCTCATATCTTAGAATGGGAGAGTACGGCTTTTTTGGTGCAAAAACGACGAGCTTTATAAGCCCGCCGTGCTTATTTGCTTTGAATTAAGTTATCATTTTTCGGAACACGATTCGCATATTCCGTATATGCTTCTTATTCTTATTCCTTTTGGCAAGCCGCAAGCCGTAACAGCGGTTGCCATATCCGCCTCCATTAAGTCAATCACTCTGCCACATTTCTCGCAGGCAAAGTGAAGATGATCAGAGCAGTTCGCATCATACCTCTCTCGATTATTTACGGTGCTGACGCGAATAACTCGCCCCGTTTCTTCAAGTTGTTTGAGGTTTCGATATACCGTACCAAACGAAAGGTTGGGATTGCTCTCCCTCAAATCAAGGTAAATCATTTCTGCGGAAGGGTGTTCCTTGGTGCCGCAGAGATACTCATATATGCTATTGCGAGTAGCAGAGTTTCGCATTTTCTTTTCCGTAGATGTCTGCATTTCTTTCCTCCATAGGAATATTTTCTATATTATAGCATATAATTGTATTCTTGCCAATAATGTATTATCATTACTATTAAATTGTCTGTTCAAGGATTTTAATGTTTTGATAACAAAAAAGTACCCGACAATGCAATATTTGCATTGTCGGGCAATCTTCTTTATTACTTCTTGCAAAATAAATTAATTATTTTTTTGCAATGATATCGAAGATTAGATTATGATTTGTAGTAAGCGGAGCCGGAACTACCATCATCGCCGGGCCGTTGATCACCGCCCCAAACATTCCATTTTTCTGCACCGCCGCCAGAGCCTGCACTACCGCCAGAAGAAGTAACAGTTTCAGAAACGGAGTAGGTTTCGGAGTATCTAATTCCGTGTCCACCATTGCCTCCATCTCCTCCGATACCGGCGTTGTTTTTAGTTTTATGTCCGAATCCGCCACTGCCTCCGTTTCCGGCTTTAATAGTAACATTACCATTAATTGTACAAGAAACACAATTTATTGCGTTTGCACCGTTACCACCAGATCCAGCTGTGCGAAGGTTGTTATCTCTGCGGGTGTTTGAACTTGTGTTACCGCCATTACCGCCGTTACCACCATTTATGCTCATTGTGCCACTTGTATTTATTGTGAGATAATCAACACTAATGGCTACTTGTCCGCTACCACCTGTAGCATATTCTCCGCCATTGGCACCATTGGAACTGCTAACTGTTAAATTGCCACTTCCCGTAATGTTAACGTTTGTGAATTGACAGATAGCAGAACCGCTGCTTGAGGATATTGCATTTTCTCCCAAAAATTCCATATTCAAATTGAAGTTGCCACATTCATATCCCCAAATTGCATTTGATGTTCCAATGAATTTGAAATCTTTAAATTTAAGATTCAAATTTTGTCCATTATTAAAGAGGCAAGGAACAAGTGAAACACCCGTGAAGGTAGCCTGAGAGTTTCCTATGAAATAGATTTCAGTAATATTGTTGCTTATATCAATGTTGAGATTACCACCCTCATTACGAACGCCATCACCATCTGGGTCAACAGCCGCACGGTAATCATATGTACCCGCGGAATAACCCGACCAATCAACAACGACTCTTGTTCTGTCGCCAATAGCACTAATTTGGGGAGTTCCCTCAATTGTGTTATAGTAAATTACCAAATTCCATTTTGCATAAAGTGTAACGGAACGAGGATTTTCTTCAAGATCGTTTACGAATGGAATGGTAAATGCAGCATCTTCATACCATCCTTGGAAAATATCATATGCTCCGCGAGATGGATTGTTAATAATTATTTCATCTCCGGGAGTGTATTGAGTGATATTGCCTTTGTTGTCTATCGAAACATTTTGAGCATAATCTGAATTTTGAGTCAGCAAATTATACTTAATATCATATTTCTCTTTGTAGAATTTTGCAATGGTAGAAACCGAAACTGCCTCTCCGTACAAAGAAAGATCAATATTAAGGTCAAAGATGTAATCCTCGTCTGCTTCAACAGGAAGAACTATGTTGTGCACATATAATTTGTTTCCTTCAACAGAGAAATACTCATTGTTGGTATCCATAGACCATACTACATCATATCCATTTAATTTAGAATCAAGCTCGTATCCATTTTGCTTATTTCTGAACTCAATAACATTAGAGTAATACGATTGGAACTTATCGCCATCAGCAGCATTTTCCTCACGAATATCAATGATTCGTTGAGCTTCTCTTTGGGCGTCAAAACCTTCGGTATTGCTATAACCTTCGGGCAACTGATTCTCAGAATACAGATGAATCTTAATATCACCATAAGTAGTTTTCATTAATTCGAGATTAGCTTTGGTGAAAATATCTACATACTCTTGTGAAACATCAAGATACTTGACATTATCCAAAGCGGGCAACTTGCTCATATCAGCGATACCAATATTCTTCAATGATAAAGCAATTAAAACATTATCATTATAA
>CAYYND010000045.1:0-12980 GCA_964472845.1 uncultured Lachnospiraceae bacterium
TCAGTTGGATAGAGCAACTGCCTTCTAAGCAGTAGGTCGGGGGTTCGAATCCCTCAAGGCACGATATGGTGGGTATAGCTCAGCTGGTTAGAGCGTCAGGTTGTGGCCCTGAAGGCCGTGGGTTCGAATCTCATTACTCACCTTTTTTGAAAAAACAGGGGTCGTTTCGGATAATGGAAACGGCGCCTGCTTTTTGTGTCTTGACATTTTTCCGTAAAAACAGCTCTTTATTGATTGACATATCTTATATGTTATGATATAATTAGCCGTGTGCGCATTTTTGCGGATCGTCTTAAAAAGATAGAAAGTGTTTTGTATCGGGGCGCCGCCCCGGACCCTGCGAGCTTTTGAAAAAGCTCGACCAAAACTTTCAAAAAAGAAAGGCAATTGCTTTTCTTTGAGGTTTTTTGGAGGTGCGGAACCTTTTTTTTAAAAAAGGTTCCGCAAAAAACGCCCAAACACTACACACAAATTTCAAGGAGGTGGAGATCTTGATATTCGGAAAACACATAAACCGATATTATCTTCGATACAGTCCCGTGCTTTTGCTCGGACTTTTGTCGCTGATAATGGTCGATTATTTTCAGCTTGAGATACCGAAGCTCTATCAAATGGTCATAAACGGAATGAACACGGGAGAGGTCGAGCTTAACGGAGCGGTACGCGTCTTTGACCTCGACTTTTTGCTTGATGAGATCTGCCGACCTATGATAGTGATAATACTTGTGATGGTCGTCGGAAGATTTCTCTGGAGAATATGCTTCTTCGGCTCCGCGATCAAAGTCGAGACCGACCTGCGCGATCGTATGTTCGATCATTGCAAGGACCTGTCGCGAAACTATTATCAGGTAAATAAGGTCGGAAATCTTATGTCTCTCTTCACTAACGATATAGAGACCGTGCAGGACTGCTTCGGATGGGGAATTATGATGTTCTTTGACGCGGCTTTCCTCGGATTTCTTGCGGTATACCGTATGTGGCAGATGGACAAGCTTCTGACGGGGCTTTCAATGATACCTATGGTCTTCCTCTTGGCGGCGGGCATCGTCGTCAGCCGATCTATGATGAAAAAATGGGATGTGCGTCAGGAGGCATTTTCCGAGCTTTCCGACTTCTCGCAGGAGAGCTTTTCCGGTATTGCCGTTATCAAGGCATTCGTCAAGGAGGCAAAAGAGCTTCTGGCATTCAAGGCGCTCAATGAAAAGAACGAAAAGGCAAACGTAGACTATACGAGATCTTCCGTGCTTCTCCGCATCTTTGTCACTCTCTTCGTTGAATCTGTCATATGCGTAGTCCTCGGATACGGCGGCTATCTCGTCTATAACGGCAAGTTCAACGCGGGTCAGCTCGTGGAATTTATCGGATATTTCAACGCGGTCGTTTGGCCTGTTATGTCGGTCTCCGAGCTTATCGAAATGTCATCAAGAGGCAAGGCATCGCTCAAAAGAGTAGGCGAGCTGCTTGATGCCGAGCAGGATGTTATCGATAGCCCGAATGCAGAGGGGCTTAAAGATATCAAGGGAGATATCGAATTCAGAGATCTCAGCTTCACCTATCCGGACGGCGAATTCGAAGCACTCAAAAACGTGTCCTTCCATATAAATGCCGGTGAAAATGTCGGACTTGTCGGCAAGACGGGCTCGGGAAAGACGACCCTGGTCGATCTTATTCTTCGCACCTACAATGTCCCCGACGGAAGCTTGTTTATCGACGGGCACGACGTAAACAAGATACTGATCCGCGACGTGCGCGCCGCGTGTGCCTACGTTCCGCAGGACAACTTCCTTTTCAGCGATACCATATCAAACAATATCTCCTTCGGCGTTGACGGCGGAGACGAGGCTGATATCAAGAACGCGGCAGTGCTTGCCGATGTGGACGACAACATTATAGGCTTTACCGAAGGCTATGAAACGGTTCTCGGCGAGCGCGGCGTTACGGTCTCGGGCGGACAGAAGCAGCGTATCTCTATCGCGCGCGCACTGATGAAGAACGCGCCGATACTCATTCTCGATGACTCTGTATCCGCGGTAGATACCAAGACCGAGAAGATAATACTCGAAAATCTCAAAAGGAGCCGAGAGGGAAGGACGACTATCCTTATCGCTCACAGGATATCCACTATCGAAAGAATGGATAAGATAATATTTATAGACGACGGCGAGGTAGTTGCCGTCGGAACACATGAGGAGCTTTGCAAGAACTGCTCCGACTATCGCCGTATGGTCGATCTTCAACGTCTTGAGGATGAAGGAGGCGAGCTTGAAAATGCGTGAATATTTTCCTTTGCTCTTAGTTGGAGCAATAATAGGCGTTTTCTCCGTTATTTTTATCATAGCCTATGCGACTATGAAGGATAAAAAGGAGGCTATCGGGTTTGAGAGACACCTTAGCGACTCCGAGATAATAAGACGGCTTCTTCGATACGCAAAGCCGTATACGGGCAGATTTGTCTTTGTCGGGATCACGATGCTGTTTTCGATATCCTATGACATAATCTCGCCTCTGATCGTAGGACATATAGAGAAGATGGTAAAGGATAAATTCGAGCTGTCGACTCTGTTTGCCTATGTTGCGGTATACGCGGGTATACTTATCGTCTCGCTCGTCTGTACCTATATTCAGGCAATAGTCCTTCAGAAGACGGGTCAAAGCATACTCTCAAACATCAGAGAGGATATATTCAATCATATTGAGAGCCTTTCCCATGAGCAACTGAATCAGATCCCCGTCGGAAAGCTCGTTACAAGGGTTACGAACGATACGAACGCCATCTCTATGATGTTTACGAACATTCTCGTAAATCTTATCAAGAATTGCTTTATCATCGTCGGCGTGCTTATCGCTATGCTCTCCCTCAACTATGAGCTGACGCTTATGGTGCTTTGCTTTGTGCCTTTCATTGTGCTCTTTACCGTGATCTTCAGAAAGTTCTCGCGCCGTGCGTACAGAAAGGTCAAGGACGGCACGACGGATATAAATACCTACCTTTCCGAAAATCTTTCGGGTATCAAGATCACTCAGATCTTTAACCGCGAGAACGAAAAAATGGCGGACTTTAAGGCGAAGAGCAAGAGCCTCGGCAGATCCAAGAGGAACGAGATACTCGTGTTCGGCATATTCAGGCCCATGGTGTATATGCTCTATGTCTCGTCTGTGCTTTGCCTGTTTTACCTCGGATCCAAGGGCTATATCGACGGCACGAGCTTCCTCGGTCAGGCACTGACGGGTGAGATCGTTGTCACGTTTTATATGTATATATCGAAGTTTTTCAATCCGATACAGAACCTTGCCGAACAGTTCAATTGGCTTCAGTCGGCGTTTGCCTCTGCGGAGAAGATATTTACGATATTTGATATGCAGCCCACCGTGGTCGATCTGCCCGACGCGATCGAGCTTGATGAGGTCAAGGGCGAGATAGAATTCCGCGACGTGTGGTTTGCTTACGTTCCGGGGGAATGGGTGCTCCAAGGCGTCTCCTTCCACGTAAGTCCGCGCGAGACGGTCGCTTTTGTCGGATCGACGGGCTCGGGAAAGTCTACGATACTGTCACTCATTTGCCGCAACTACGACATACAAAAGGGCGAGATACTGATCGACGGCATCAATATAAGGAATATAAAAATATCCTCGCTCAGACGTCATTTCGGTCAGATGCTTCAGGATGTATTCCTTTTCTCGGGTACCATTCGCAGTAACATCGTGCTTCGCAATGATGATATTCCCGACAGCGAGATACAACAAGCGTGTGCTTACGTCAACGCAGATTCGTTTATAAATAAGCTTGATAACGGACTTGACGAGGTGGTAAGGGAGCGCGGAAACAACTTCTCCGCGGGACAGCGTCAGCTGCTTTCCTTTGCAAGAACGATAATTCACAAGCCGTCTGTAATGATTCTTGACGAGGCGACGGCAAACATTGATACCGAGACCGAGCTGTTGATACAGGATTCGCTCGAAAAGATGATGAATATCGGCACTATGCTCATCGTGGCGCACAGGCTCTCGACGATACAACACGCGGACAATATCATCCTGCTCTCGCACGGTAAGATCGTTGAGTCTGGAACCCATCAGGAACTGCTTAAGCTTAAGGGCAGATATTATAAGCTTTATACCTTGCAGTATCACAAAAAGCAGCTTGAAGCCGGGAAATGACTGCGCTTTGAGAACGAGCAAGAAGAAATAATATAATAAAAAACGGCTTACCGTGTACATCATAAGTAACAACGGTAAGTCATTTTTTATAGCTTTTATTTTTGACGAAAAAAGTTTATTGGACGGATAATGCTTCCGATATGATCATTTGTCGTCTTTTTTCTTTGGCGCGGTAAGACGATTGAGCAAACTTACAATGAGTATTATAACCGCCGTTACACCGAATACGCCTACAAGTCCATAGCCCACGAGGGGGAGCGTTTGCAAAAAGTTTTCAACGGAAAATGGCATAATATACATTCCTTTCTGTTATGAATATCAAATCCGAGATTAAATACCGAGTATGGCTCTTCCGAGGCTGAGTAAGATACCGCCGACGATAACGGATGATATCTGACCCGAGACGTTGACTCCCGCCGCGTGCATAAGAAGGAAGTTTGAGGGATCTTCCTCGAGCCCCATTTTGTGAACTACTCTCGATGACATAGGGAACGCCGAAATGCCCGCCGCGCCTATCATGGGATTGATCTTGTCTTTCAAGAAGAGGTTCATAAACTTGGCAAGGAATATTCCGCCCATCGTGTCGACGATGAAAGCGACAAGACCGAGTGCCATAATGAGGAGCGTGTCCCATCTTAAGAACTGCTCCGCCGTCATCTTGGATGCGATAGTGATGCCGAGGAATATTGTGATGAGGTTTGCGAGCACCTTTTGAGCCGTTTCTGAGAGGGAATCGAGCACTCCGCAAACTCTGATAAGGTTACCGAACATAAGGAATCCGATCAGCGCGAGCGCGTCGGGAGCAATAAGACCGACGAGCACGGTAACGATGATGGGGAAGAGTATCTTTGTGAGCTTGGATACCTTCTTGCTGCTGTTCTTCATATGGATCCTGCGCTCCGCTTTGGTCGTGCAGAGCTTTATGACGGGAGGCTGAATGATCGGAACGAGCGCCATATACGAGTACGCCGCAACCATTATCGCCGAAAGGTAGCCCGAGTCGAGCGCGTTTGCGACAAAGATGGATGTCGGACCGTCAGCCGCGCCGATGATGGCGATCGCGATGGCGTCCTTGAGATCAAAGCCAAAGAGGGCTGAGACGCACATCGTAAAGAAGATACCGAATTGTGCCGCCGCACCGAAAAGCATTAGCTTGGGGTTGGTGAGAAGCGGCTCAAAATCTATCATAGCTCCGATGCCTATGAAAAGCAGGAGCGGAAACAGCTCGTGGCTGTCTATGCCGATGTTAAACAGATGATCGATCACGTCTTTTGCACCCGAGTTCGGCAGGTTTACGAGTATCGCGCCAAATCCCATAGGCAAAAGCAGAGACGGCTCCATTTCCTTCTTTATCGCGAGGAAAATGAGCAGACCGCCGATGAGCCACATAGCGCATTGTTGCCAGGTGACCGCAAGCAGATTCTGATATAGAACTTCCATAGTTTACCTCCGTTTCGGTAGCGGATCGCTACCAAAAAAATCACTTTATTATATCATATATTGCGATTTTATTGGTTAATTTTTTTTGTACTTTTATAGTTTTTTTCTAAAAAAGTTTTGAACCTTGAAAGGTTTTCATAACTTCTCGACCGCTTTCGCCCGCGGAATTTGCAATATTTTGGGACGGGCGAACATAGTCCGCCTTCCTACGGGATATTGGTGAAACTTGCAAATAACGAAAAATTCGTTCGTAAAAGCGAAAATTTGTCGTTGACCCCGTAGAGAAGGGGCTTGCTCTCGCCGAAAAGCAACGGTTAGATCTCGGAAAAGATTGAATAGCTAAACATCATCAAACACTTTTAAATTTTTGTAAAAAAGCAAAAAAACTTGCCAAAACCTATTGCAAAATCAAGTTGAATGTGATATAATAATTCTGTTAAGCAGGTCGTGCGACCTGTTAAAAGCAAAATATGTAGGGGTATAGCTCAGCTGGTAGAGTACCGGTCTCCAAAACCGTGGGTCGTGGGTTCGAATCCTTCTGCCCCTGTAAAATCCCAAAAGGACAGCTTCGGCTGTCCTTTTGTGGTTTTTATGGCGTAGCGTATTGATTTGAGCCTCTCGCAAGAGCGATTGCGGGCTTGCGAAAGCTTTGCGATAAGAGCAGTAAGTGAGATAGTGCATTGACGCGCAAGCCCGGGCTCTAAAGCCTTCTGCCAAAGGCACAACATAATTTGAGCGTCAGCTCAATATCTTGGACGTATACGATGACAAAATATAAATTTGGAGGTATAATTGGTAAAATGGAAAAAGTATGCAATTTTTTGAAATCCGCAGGTACTTACTACCTTGCAACGGTTGAGGGAGATCAGCCAAGAGTCCGTCCGTTCGGAACGGCACACATTTTTGAAGGGAAGCTCTATATTCAGACGGGAAGAGCCAAGTCCGTTTCAAGGCAACTCGGCGAAAATCCAAAAGCCGAGATCTGTGCGTTTAAGGACGGTGTATGGCTTCGTCTTGCGGGAGAGCTTGTAGAGGATGATCGCGTGGAAGCGAAAAAGTCTATGCTCGATGATTATACGGAGCTTCGTTCGATGTACGACGAAAACGATGGCAACACGCAGGTGTTTTATTTGAAAAATGCCACCGCGACCTTCTTTTCATTCACCGCGGCTCCCGAGACGATCACATTTTGACAAAATGCTTTGCCCTCCCGTTTTTTGATCGGGAGGGCAATTTTTGCGAAGAAACGGAATACTCTTTACCTCGGCTTATAAAGATCCCCTCAGCGCAGATTGCAGAAAGTCTATGGCTTTCGTGCGTCTTTTTGCTCTGAGGGGATGGGGTTATTTTTCAGATTGCATTTTATTGAATTTTAACGATGCTTTTGTTCACGGACTGCTGAATTATGAAGCGGTCCGCATTTTTTGCGCGTGGGTCAGTGAGTCGAGGACATAAAGAGTATATAAACGTTATCCCAGGTTTTTTCATCCCAGCTCATCGTGTATGAGTTTGTATCGAGCTTTTCTCCCGTGTCAATATTATAGAGCGTTGCGTCATGGAAGGTTATCTCCATTCTCTTTTGACGGAGCATGCTACCGTTGTTTATATCCTTCCAGCTTACCGTTACGGAACCGTAATTGGAGAGATATACGCACGGGTTGAAACCGTTGGTGGTGGAATAATACAACTCGTTGGCGATCAAATTTACCTCTTGTCCCATACAATCGGCAATATTCGAGAAGTTATCGTATCCGAGCTTGCGCAGTCTCAACATCGTTTCCTTTGCTTCGGATGAATCGAGTGTGTTCATAAAGAGAAGCTTCTTCATTTTTTCAAAATATTTAATTACATCCTTTTCAACCTCATTTGTGTCGGAAGCATAATACACATTTTTAAATCCGAAATCGGCGGATATCCTTGCGTATCTGCAAGATATGAAATTGGAGCTGACAGTTTGAGGATAGAATGTTAAGCGACCCGTGAGCCCGGATATTTGATCATAATAATCCCAATCGCGGTTTGCGGTGTTGGAGTTTATAATGGACATTGCCGGTGTATAGTGATAAGTGATAAGATTTTTCAGGTCTGTCGAGATGGTCTCCGATGTGCTACCCGGATTGTATATCTGTATAAACAACGCCATAGCGTGTTCAAGGGCTCCTTGGGCTGTTGCACGATAGAGTCGGCGTGCAGACAGTGACGTAACATCAAACAAATATATGCTTGAGCAAAGCTTGTCGTATTTGGCGAAGTAATTACCGCCGCTTGATTTTATGGTTGTACATACATCCCTGAATTTGGTCATAAGATCGTCAAGCACTTTGTTATAATTTTTATATCTAGGGTTGCCCGCACTTGATTGAGCTGCGAGGTTTTGCAGCAGATTATCATAATATTCTCCCCAATCTTTGACGGCGGTCTGCTCTTCTGTGGTAAGAGTACTCAGAAGTGCTTTATCTGTAATGCTGGCCGGACCTAAGCTTGACTCATACCTTGCATAGCTTTGAAGCAACTTTTCCGGGATGTTCCCCAGGGAGCTTGTCGGAACGGTCACTTTTGCCATATTTTTGTCTATGCCGTCGGAATTCAGTATCTTTTCGTCGTTGGCTGCATCTTTAATGTAATTGGAGATCTCTGCCGCGGCTGTCTCAAGGGCAAGAATTTGAGTTGTAAATTCGAATGTTTGATCGCGAAGCTTGTCGAGCTCCTGCTCTTGAAGAGCGTTCAATATTTTATCAAGCTTGGCGTCTTGCGCGCGAAGCTGTGCAGAAATCTCGGTGAATTGACGGCATATTATATCAAGGTCGGACTCACCCTCGCTAACAACTCCCGTCAGCTTGCAGATATCGTATGCCGCGGAGACGCAGCTTGTTACGATTGAGATAGCCATCCCCGCTTCGGGACAAAGTTTTGACAGAGCCTTGGTAAGCGGAGAGCTCGAGATCTTGTCGCAAAATGCGGCGACGGTAGCAAAGTCGGACGATGAGTTGAGGTCGAGCTGCGATTCGGCGTGAACATAAACGGGTTTGATATTTGTATTTGTGGTATTCCACTCGTTGACCAAGGTGCCTACCCCGAAATTGATCAAGACGGTTGGATCACTATCGAACGTTTCATAGAGTGATACGGGGAAGGTGATAACAAGCTCTATCGCGTCGTTGGCAACGGTAACGGATTTGATCGTAGCGTCGGCAAGTTCGCCGCTGAGGGTTATGCTCTGCTTTCCGATGTTATCCGCAAAGCTTCCGCAGAGCGGGATCAGTGTGAAAGTAGCGGTCATCTCGTCATCATCCGTGTGTGTGAGATCGCTTCCCTGGCATAACAGCGAGGCTTCCGAAAAGATCCTCGAGAAAACATAATCGTTTTTAGCATTGAGTACCGAGGCTTTGACTACGATCTCCTTGCCGTTGATCTCTGCGATCGCCGCATCGATATCGGAAGCCGAGGTCTTTACCGTAAATGCTATGTTTCCGTCACGCAATTCGGCAGATTCGACTGCTTTGCCGTCGATCGTGACATCACTTGTGCTTACGGTATCTGCGACCTCATAGCCCGAGA
The DNA here is from genome assembly GCA_964472845.1 of uncultured Lachnospiraceae bacterium. Taxonomy (GTDB): domain Bacteria; phylum Bacillota; class Clostridia; order Oscillospirales; family CAG-272; genus HGM12650. The sequence continues at coordinate 9,157 of CAYYND010000045.1, forward strand.
TATCGATAACGCCCGAGAGGGTGCCGTCTTTGTATTCAAGCGAGTTTGAATGTATATAGCAGTCCGGAGAAATTATGTATATGGATTTGCTTAAGGCAAGATCTTTTGCGGAAAACGAGCCTTCATTGAAGAATACGTATCCGTATGTGTGAACATTATAGACCGAATCGGTACGCATTTCTCCGGAGAGGGTAATAATTACGGTATCCTTTGCGGTTCTGTTGACTTTTAAGTCCATTCCCTCAAATGCGCCCGATAGCGTGATGTTATCGGCGGTAATGCCTTTGCTGAATTTCGCATTGGTTGCGTTGAAGGTTATGCTGATCTCCTCTTTCATCGATGGGACGGAGGAGACATCGGTTACGATATAAGGGGTGCTTTGATGAGAACATCCAGAAGCGGCGCCGCAAATAAACACGGCAGCAAGGATCAAGCATAAAGATTTAATGATGATTTTTTTCTTCATAAAACAATACCTCTCATAAAAATTATTTTTCTATGGGTTTAAATGTGGCCCGGTTTGTTCCGAGATCGTAGTATACAACATCACCCCATTTCCTGTGAAGCACAAACTCAAGAGTCTTATCTGTATTGTTAAATACTATCGACCACTGAGTGTTGCTGGTTATATCTTCGCTCTTTGGCGTCTGAGAAGCCTCGATAAGTGCATCCCAAGCGGTATCCGTGGTAAATTTGCCCTCGGCTTCGTCGAACACCTTTTCGATCTTGTCGTAGCGATCCTTGCCGTGTCCGTATATGCCGTTTTTGCCATCCGTTACGGTGATCTTATCTATGTACATATTGAAGAAGTTGGTGGTGGTGCGAACGGGCGTTGCGACGAGCTCGCGCGTCTCGCTGTGGCAGTCCCACTCAACTACTCTTCCGTCGCCTGATGCGTCATTGATATAGAAGTGATAGTCTCTGCCCGAGCTTGCAATCATATCGTATTGCTTGAACAGCTCGATCGCCTCCTCGGTGGATGCGGCTTTGTCGAGCACGAGACGTATTGCAAGAGACGTGCAGATGTCGGGCTTATCCGTATTCTGCGCCGTTGGCTCGCAGTCAAGAGTGAGCACGGCAATGGAGAGACCCTTTTCGTTCATACCGTCAAGGCATATGAAGGGGGCAGTAAGGCAGGCAAGCTTTGTCTTGAGACTCTCGTCGGCAACACTTACACTGAGATTGTCAAGCGCAGTGAATGCGACCGATTTGTAACCGTCTTTGGGCGCACAGTAAACGAGCATAGCAGAGGTGTTAAATCTGAAATCATAGTTTCTGCCCATAATGTTGTCACCGTCGGTAGTCTTGATGCCGAAAGCACTGCAACTGAAATCGGGAGCCTTCATCTTGATGGGGAGCAGGGGGAGCGCCTCGCTGATTATGGAATCTATAAATGCCTGAGTGTCGGATATGCCGCGTCCGATGATGTCGTCGATGCTGTAATCGTACTTGACGTCCATTCGGTACACATTAAGTCCGTCATCGTAATCCGTAAGCGGCTCGATCGTTGCGATCGTCTTGAAACGGCTCGCGTAAACGGCGGAAAATATTCCGACGACTATGACTATAAGCGCGAGAATGCTTAAAAGCGTAATGAAAATGATCTTTTTCGCTTTTTTGGATCTGTCCATAATTGTCTCCTTTATGTATGTTTGCGTTGGTGTGTGAGTTTGATTTTTGATCGCAAATTGAAGCTTGCAAAATGTAGCCGCAGACTGCTTTTTTGATACGCTGAGTTGCGTTTACGGATAAAATTCATCTTCAAATACTGCGTATGAGAATAAACATAAGCGGCGTGGTCTTCGCAGAAAATACCGATGCCGATTTTGAACATTTTTCGCGTACTCGGTATCAAGTCGTGCGCTTTATGACTGACCGTTCATTCGATTGTATTATATCATATACATATCTTAAAGTCAAGTGCGTTTGATAAAAAAGCGGACTTTAAAATCAAAAAGCAACCGCTCTCGCTCCGAAACATTTCGGCACAAAAAGGGGGAGCTTCAGAGTGAAAAAAAGCGCGGCAAAATCCGAGATCTTACCGCACATTACCTTTTCATTATATCACAAGAAGGTAAAAAAGTAAAGAGCTTTTTGAAGCTGCTCTTTAATTTCTCCCTTATGTACAAAAATTTTGTCTGAAATTCTGCCAACCTGCCAATTGAAAAAGGCACGGTGCTGTGGTATAATTAAGACACAAGGGAGGTACAGTCCGATGTACAACTGAAAAAAGTCTTTGAATGCCCAACAATAAAGCGGTCGGCGCAGAGATGAGCTCCGAGGGAAGACCGATGACCGATAGGTAGCGCGCGAGCGGAAGGAGAACTCGCGGTATCGGTTAAGATCGAACGGTCGGATAAATGGAGATAGGATATAAGTCGACGGGCAGATATTCAAAGCAGTCAGAAAAGTTCGCCTTTTGAGGGAAAGCACAAAAATATCAAATGGATGCTCGTTAGAGTATGGCGCGTGGCGCTATGTTGAGGATGTGTTTTGGGTGCTGAGAAAGGAAGGCAGATCGAAGAAAGAGAGGATCAGGAAAGATGTTAGATATCAAGAACCATAAGAAGTGACCGTTGGGAGCTGATGAAAAGGCACTCGGCGGTCACTTCTTTTTACTTTTAAACTTTTTTGATTTTGCTCGGGGTGGGGGGGTACACCTCGGCGTTTTTTATTTGAGCCGCTCTCTCAGAAAAGCCGCTACTTCTTCCGCGCTCGGTATCGAGGTGGACGCGCCGCGCTTGCTGACTGTTATCGCGCCGACCGCGTTGGCGTATTCGACCGCACCTTCTATATTCTTCGTGCGCAGATATTCGAGAGTCAACGCCGCAGTGAAGGCGTCGCCTGCCGCCGTGGTGTCAACTGTGTTTACTTCAAATGAAGGAATGAGTCTTCCGATTCCTTCATTATATATATACGCACCTCTTTTTCCGAGCTTCAGCACGTAGTATTCGGCGTCGACGGATCTCTCCAGCGCACGCGCGGCTTCAAGACAGGCAGCTTCGCTGTCGGGGAGGACCCCCGTGAATTCCTTCGTCTCAAGCTCGTTCGGGGAAAATACGATCGGGTGAACAAGCCTTTTCAATTCAAGATCTGCGTGGGCGGGTCCTGCGTCTATGAAAACCGGAACGCCGAGCTCTGAGGCACGGCGCGAGGCGTATACGACCGTGTCGAACGGTATCTCGAGCTGCATAAATATCGCGTCCGGATGACATTCGAGCGCACGATCGACATCGCGCTCCGATATGAGAAGGTTTGCGCCGGGATAAACGGTTATTCGGTTGGTGCCGTCCGCCTCGACTATGATCGCGGCAAGCCCCGTCGGCACATCGCTCGATATTTCCGTCGCCGACGTATCTATGCCGGCGCTGCGATATAGCGACAGCAGAGTTTTGCCGTTGGCGTCATCTCCAAGGCAAGTGCAAAAGAGGGTGTCCGCGCCGAGACGCTTAAAAGCGAGCGCGGAGTTTGCACCCTTTCCTCCGGGAACGTACGCGTAGCCAAGACTTTCCGTGAGAGTCTGCCCTGCGGTCGGAAGCTTTTTCATATTAAGAACAAGATCCATATTCGCCGAGCTTATAACAAGTATCTTCATAATCTGTATCCTTCTTTCGGGTTGATCTTTATCGACCTTTATATTATTTTAATGGAAATAAACGCAAAAGTCAATACCGATGGGAGTTTATTTGGCTTTTTTGAGGGCGAAAATATGTACGACCCTTTTCTTGCTCGGGAAATCCTCAAAAAATCAAAAAATCCGAAAAAAAGTGCAAAAACTTTAAAAAAGGGTATTGACAAAGAGGGAGAGATGTGGTAGAATATAA
>CAYYND010000046.1:0-12794 GCA_964472845.1 uncultured Lachnospiraceae bacterium
GGCTTATATAATTTTATTGCATAAGCCGAACAAAGTATTGATATAACAATATAAAATATACGCACTGAAATTTGTCGAATAATAATCGTTTGGCTTTATTGGAGCTAAAATTGCAGATATAGTCATTTTTAATGATAATTGACGTAATATAAATACAAAAGTAGTGCAAATATACAAAATTGAGAAATTTTCGTCAAACCTCTTGTATATTTGCAAAAAATGAGTTAAAATATATAATTGAGGAATCGTGGGCTGACGTGTAGCCGCGGTTTCCAAAAATACGTAAAAAATTTTTAATATAAAAATTGGAGGAATTCAATCATGTCAGTTAAAGTTGCTATTAACGGATTCGGCCGTATCGGTCGTCTCGCATTCCGTCAGATGTTTGGTGCAGAGGGTTACGAGATCGTAGCTATCAACGACCTTACCAAGCCTTCCATGCTTGCTCACCTTCTTAAGTACGACACCGCTCAGGGTCGTTACGACGGTCACACTGTTACCGCTGACGACGAGGCAGGCACAATCACTGTTGACGGTCAGACCATTAAGATCTCGGCTGAAAAGGATGCTGCAAACTGCCCTTGGGCTGCTAACAACGTTGACGTTGTTCTCGAGTGCACAGGATTCTACTGCTCCACAGAGAAGTCTATGGCTCACATCAACGCAGGCGCAAAGAAGGTAGTTATCTCCGATCCCGCAGGAAAGGATCTTCCCACTATCGTTTACAGCGTAAACGAGAAGACACTCACAGCTGAGGACACTATCATCTCCGCTGCTTCCTGCACAACAAACTGCCTCGCTCCTATGGCAAAGGCTCTCAACGACTACGCTCCTATCCAGAGCGGTATCATGACAACAGTTCACGCTTACACAGGCGACCAGATGGTTCTTGACGGTCCTCACAGAAAGGGCGACCTCCGCCGTGCACGTGCTGCTGCCGCTAACATCGTTCCTAACTCCACAGGCGCTGCTAAAGCTATCGGTCTCGTTATTCCCGAGCTCAACGGTAAGCTTATCGGTTCCGCGCAGAGAGTTCCCGTTCCGACAGGTTCTACAACTATCCTTGTAGCTGTTGTTAAGGGCAACGACGTTTCCGTTGAAGGCATCAACGCTGCTATGAAGGCTGCATCCTCCGCTTCCTTCGGTTACACAGAAGAGCCCCTCGTTTCCAGCGATATCATCGGTATCACATACGGTTCGCTCTTCGATGCTACGCAGACCATGGTAACAAAGATCTCCGACGACACATATCAGGTACAGGTAGTTTCGTGGTACGACAACGAGAACAGCTACACAAGCCAGATGGTTCGTACGATCAAGTACTTTGCAGAGCTCAACTAATTGCAGATAACACTCAAAGCTTTATAAATTAATATAAGCCGCCTCGAACGCTTCTAAGCTTGCATTCGAGGCGGCTCTTTTATTTTTTTTGTTAAATCTTTTACACCGTTTTTATAGGTATTCATTATCGTATCTGTTATTTACGATCTCATCCGCATACTCAAGCGGATCAACTTTACCTTCATCGCTCATAAAATAGCGATAGACGCCGGAGCACAATGCCACAGTCAATATGATAGCAAGTACAATTATCCACAAGGATCCTTGCCCCAAAAACGAGGCGGCTTTTTTAATGCTTTTGTCCCTGACGCAACGAACCGACTCAAATATCACCAACAATATAGCAAAAATAATCGGAATGTATATCATTTCAATCAAAGTAAACGATGCGACAATGGCACTTAAAGCCATAAGCATAGTAATAATATCGAAGATTGAAATATGCTTGTCGCCTTCTATGTATCTTACTAAGCAGAGCAACAACCCTATGATACCGGCAAAAGTCGGAAACGTGTATAGTATCACTATCAGTAAATCAAAGACAAACGGAGTATCAAAGAAAATCGCATCTCCCCCAAGTAACGCGACAATTATTAGCAAACTTGGAATATAGGCTACCACGAGAGATACCAAAAGTTTTTTTATCTGTTTCATAATGATCACCTCATTTGTATATTGTCAGACATCCCTTTATTAGACTGCTTCGTTATATCGTTATATAATTGTTAATAACGGATTTTCAAAAAAGGAACGACCATTTTTAAAAGTTCTTGGAGTTCTCAGAACCTTCTTTCAAGAAGATTCTGAGCGGGCACGGGCAGAGCCCGAACACCTCCAAAAGATCTAAATATCTTACCCCTTCTTTATCCTGTCGCCATTGGCGCCGTAGGGCCCCCAAAAGTAATCCGAAATAAAGGATTCATACCCCGACTGAGTCGTAATGTAAAGCTTTGCGGTATCGGGCGCACCGCCGAAAAGGTCATCGCCGACCGAGATACCCTCAGCCGTTTTGTAGTTCATAATTATACGTTCAAGCGCAACACATCCTTTGAAGGCTTGATTATAGAATTGGATTATGTTGGCGTTTACGCTAACGGTTTTGAGCACGGTGCATCCATCAAACGCGCCCTCTCCGATAGCAAGCACGGGACGGTCACCGTATTTTGTCGGAACCGTAATGTTTTTGAGCAGCTTGCCCTCGTCTGTCACTCCCGTTATCTTAAGTCCCGCGCCGAAATCCTCGTACGTAAAGTAATCGGCATAAGAGTCATCCCCGCCCTCGATGTCAACTCCGGAATTGCTTCTCGGAGGAGGCTCGGGCAGCTCGATATCGACGATTTGAAGATATCCGAGTGCCTTGTACAGATCCGTAATGAGTGTCGTCGTACGCACGGTAACGCCGCTGTCGTTCAAGTGGAAATTGCTGTCGTAAAAATAATTTTCGTTTATAATGTAATCGTTTATGTTGCTTATAACATCACAGTTTAAGTTACGGCTGATAAAATCATAGTAATCGAACAGAGTCTCTTCCGTCACATTTGCGGCTAAGCAAGACTCATTTATCGGAGGAAAGCTGTAATAAACGTCAGCCCCATTCCCCTTCGCCTTTTCAATAAAGATGTTGAGATAATCTACAAAGTCCTCGTCGAACATCTCGGTCGAAAAATCAACCGTCATATTCGGATCGTAACCGAGAGGCATAATATTCGAAGGTCTTTCGTAGACGATATCTCCGTATTCGTTAAAGGATGAATGATTGTATACTCCATCTGGGTTCGGAGCACCGCTGAAAAGATATCCGAGCTTTTTTGACGCATATCCAAAGAAAGCTCCTACCAAATCCCCCGCATTATCACTTGAGATGTGCTTGAGCATAGACGCGTTGCTGTCGAGTGCCTGCCACATAGTCTCGGCATTGAAGTAAAGGGAGAGCGTCTGCGCGTCGGTTTCGGGAGCTATCACCACGATGTCTCCGTCACCAATGGCATCCTCGGACAGATCAAGCATTACCTTAGTACCGAGAGTTGCGTAAAGTCCGAAATTGACGACGGGCATACCCATATATTCGGATAAAAGCTCCGAGTCGAGTCCAAATGCGGTACTGCTTCCGCCTATTATCACTATCTTCGGACCTTCTACGGAATAAAGACGCTCGTATTTGTCCGAGAGCTCACCGAGAAAGGTGTTATGATACTGAGATGGGGCTATAAAAGCTATCCCCGCCAAAAAAGCGAACGGTATGATAAGTGCCAAAAGGGTCACGGCAAATCTTATCACGTATGTCCTGCGCCTCCGCACAGGCTCGCGGTTATTACTCATATATATTGACATTCCTTTCCGAATACGATTGATTTTTTACGTTCCGATGCAGACGTATAAGCTTTGGACGTCAGAATTGGAAGTAGATAAACGAGCTCGCGCCGTCTCCCATAAGGATCAGTATCCAGGCAAGTGCGATCATCCATACTATGTATGCGGAGCTGATACTCGGCACCGCCGTACGCTCCCCGCCAAGTGCCGGCGAGCGAGAGTTATCCCTCTCGAGTCCGCCTCTGTCGAGCTGTGACATAACTATTATCGAAAGCACGGTTATTATCGCGCCCGTAAGTGTCAATCCCATAGTATCAAAGGCAGAGCGGAAATACTCTATGTTAAACGACCAATCGGTAAAGAGCTTTCCGATAAGCACGCCGAGATCCGAGATGCTGTTGGCGCGGAAGAAGATCCACGCGAAGCAGACAAGCGCAAATGTATTGAAGCGTTTCAGCATGGTAAGCCACGGCGCGTTCTGAGAAACGCCGAGCTTTTCCCACATTTTTGCCCTCGGCTTGTTTGTGTAGTAGCCGATCACCTGATACATTCCGTGGATAGCACCCCACAGCACAAAGGTCCACGCAGACCCGTGCCAAAGACCGCTGACAAGGAACACGATAAGCACGTTTCTCTGCCTTTTCCAGGGCGCGCACCTGTTGCCTCCGAGCGGTATGTAAAGATAATCCTTGAACCAGGATGAAAGGCTTATATGCCACCGTCCCCAGAATTCTTTTATGCTTTTCGCAACGTACGGACGATTGAAGTTCTGCATAAGCTTTATACCCATCACCTCGGAGCAGCCGATGGCGATATCGGTATAACCCGAAAAATCGCAATAGATCTGCACCGCAAACAGCACCGTCGCAACGAGGACGCCGAAGCCGTTTGCGCTCTCGACATCGTTATACACGGCATTAACGTACACCGCGACAAGATCCGCAACGACTACTTTTTTGAAAAAGCCTATCAGCATCTTGCGCACACCGCTCGAAACATTTTCGCACGTCAGCTTGTTGTCCGCGTGAAGTTGGGGGATAAGATTTTCGGGTCTTTCGATAGGCCCCGCCACGAGCTGAGGAAAGAAGGTAACGTAAAGCATATAGTAGCCGAAATGTGTCTCGGGCTTTATCTGACCGCGGTAAACGTCGATAACGTAAGACAAAGTCTGAAACGTGTAGAAGGATATACCGACGGGCAGTATCAGATCAAGTGTAAAGTCCTTCACGTCCGAGCCGAACATACGCATAATACCCGTCACCGTTCCGGAGAGGAAGTTAAAATATTTATAGAAGAAGAGCACTCCGAAGCATACCACGAGCGTCACGATGAGGCACAGTCGGCACAGTGCTTTTTTCTCTCTGTACCTTTCAATGATATGCGAGCTTGCGAAGGATATTATTATGGTAAAGAGTATGAGAAAGACGAGCTTCCAATTCCAGACCATATAAAAGTACATACTTGCCGAAAGCAAAGGTATCCACCGAAGCTTGTGAGGAACGGCAAAATACAGCAAAAGCACTATCGGATAGAAGATGAGAAATTCGACCGAGTTAAATACCATTTATATTCCACCTCCCACCGCTATTCCGACGGACACGGATGCGAGCAGAGAAAGAAGCAATATCTCCATTCCCGCATCGATATACATAATTAACGCTATCAGAGCAAAGTGTGCTAAAAGGTTTAATGCCGTGACGGCATACCGTACGACAAGCAAGGCTTTACGCGGAGCTTTGTCATATCGCCATCTCAAAACATACAAAGCGATATAAGTGACGAGTATGAGCAACATCACAGAGCAAAAGCTATACGCATGTGCAACAATTATGTCCATATATTCAAGATCCCTTTTCTAATGTTATCGATCGTCTGTTATCTGTTTTTGCCGTATGGCTGACGTATCCGTTATTTCTTTTCCGCTTTCAGCTGAGCGAGTATATCGCTTGCGAGCTTATCCGTCCTTATGTGGCTTCCCTCAGTGGAAAGGTGCAGATCCGAATTATAAAAATACTGCCCCGGCATAATATAATCGCTCAAAACGGATATTACCGTACCGTTGTATTTTTTCTTGACGGTATTCATATACTCCAATTGCCTTGCGGGGGACTTCGACGCCTCCGTAAGGCTGTTCTTGTTGACGGGGGAGAATGATATATATACCTTCCCTCCCGCGTCGGAGATCATACCGTACGAGCGGTTGATGTTTGCAATGTTGGACTCCGTGAAATATCCCGTATGTAACCTGTCGGAGACCTTGCCCGCAATGTAGCTCGAGTTCTGATTGTGCTTATATTTTATGTAATCTCCGTATTGATTTACGGTCTCGGTAGTATAGTCCTCGTATTTCCTTTCCGTCATGGAGATCCTTGAATTGTTGAATGAAGCGAACGAGGAGAAGATCTTGGTATAATTTCTTATATCAACGTAGCTGAATGCGTTGTATGCCGCCTCAAATATCTGCCAGGTAGTCGTATTGATCTCGTTATGTCCCCACTGATGATTATGAGGCTCGGGAGCGTGAATGACTATATCTCCCTCATCGATAAAGTGCGAGATGAATTCGAGATAAAAGCTTGCGGGAGTTCCCTGATTCGTGCCGTAATTTACGACATTGTATTGACCTCCGAGTGCTTTCTCAAGTCTTGCGGAATCTATTCCGTAAGCGCTCGATGAGCCCGCAACGATGACGAGTTTCGGAGACTGCGCCGTCATAAGACGCTCAAATTTCATCTGATATGTTCCGTTCCTTGTTTTCGTATATCTCGGAGCGGTCACGGCATTGACATAAAGCTTTGATAATTCGGGGCAATCGCTGAAGCTGTTATCCTTCATATTTATGATCATATCGGGAAGATAGAGCGTATGAAGAGATCCGCATTTTGTGAACGCGCCTCCAAGCACCGAACGGATATTTTTGCTGAGTACGAGAGTTTCGACCTTTTTGTTTACAAAAGCGTTTGCCGCGATCGAAATGACATTTTTGCCGTTGATCGTTTCTGGAATCACCACAACGGTATCGTTGCCGTTATATTTGGTTATGGATATGGATTTCCCACTTGCTTTATATGTAAAGTCGGATGCCGGCGTCTCCTTCATCCACTGCGCATAAAGCTTAAGTATGCCGCTCTCAGGAATCGGAATATTCCATCCGAGTCCGTAAGAGTCTCCGCTGCCGTCCGCCTTCGTGTTGTACGAATAAAGGACATATCCTTCCCTCTCCATATATCCGAGATCGGGCAGGGTGTTCGGACAGATGTAATTTTTATCAAGATTTTCCACATACACAGTCGTTCCCGACGAGCCCGCGACGTGTCCGCCGTTTGTGTCGTATACGATTATCTGAGCACCCTCGGTAGTATAATTCGCGTATAGCTTGGTATTATCGGAAAGCTTGAATTCATATTCCGAAGCGAAGGATACCACGGTGCCGCCGTCGGCGACCGTACCTCCCGTCGAAAAGCCCATAAAGGTCTTGCCGTTCTTGTTCTTTGCCGTAACCTTTATCACGGTATCCTCATCGATCGACTCGGGTATCTTGTCGGATCCGCCGACCGCAACGCTGACGGTTCCCTTGGTACTGTCATTAACGATCGAGAAAGTCAACTTTTTAATAGGTCTTACGGAAAATTTCGCCGTAGTCGGATATTTGACGTTTCTGATCGTAACCGTCCCCGAATCCGCATCATACTCCACGGCAGAGCTCTGTTCCTCCGAAACCTTGTATCCTTCCGATATGTTTATTTTAAACACCGCATCCTCGCCGGAGCGTATTTTTACGGGGTTCTCGCTTATGACCTCGAAGCCGGATCCCTGCTCTACGTTGAGAAGGGCGGTAACGCTGTAATCTCCGCGTCTCAAGGGCGGCTCGGGGGTCCTGTCACCCGGCAAAAACAATAAAAGCGCAGTAACGGCGACTGCACACACGGCAAGTCCTGCCGCGCATTGCAGTATGCTCATCAAGCGCTTTCTTTTCTCATTCGGAGATTTCGGAGATCTATTATTCATAACGGCACCTCGCAGTTTAGTTCTGTGAGATAAATATACTACAAAAAACGTAAATAGTCAAGGGATTTTTTAAATATTGTTCAATGTATAATAATATATCCAATAGAATTTGTGCAATTTGACACATATTATGTTATCTTACATTTGAAAGCATCATTTGTCGCCGAGCCTTGCGCAAAAAGCAGTCCTCACATAAGCCCTTCGATGTTTCCGAGAGGATCATATCCGCAAAACACGAGCAGTATGTTTCTGACAATAAAAGTAAGAGCAAGCACCGCGACGAGCAGCTTCGAGATCCAAGGACTGAGACGCGAGATACGCTCCTTCCCCTTCAGCAAAGCAATAAAGGCCCTTATATCACAGTAAATGAAGACAACTGCCGCAGTAAACGCAAAAGGGCTGAAGATAAAGGCATTCACGAGATCAAATCTCATAAGATACCATATCGAGCGTGTGACTCCGCAAAACGGACAGTAGAGTCTGAACAGACGCGTAAAAAGACATACGCTCTTATCCGATCCTGCCCCGTTCCACATATAGTCACAGTAAAGCGGAAAAAGAGCAAGCGTCAAAAGGACAAGAAGGTTTACCGATACAAACGCTGCAACATTCCCCTTGCGTTCACGACATACGCGCCGCTCCACTGCAAGCCCATCCGTTTTGCCGCGATCGTCATTTTTCAGCCATCTGCCTCTCTTCACAGCCACACCTCCGCAACACTGCTTGCCATCGGCAGTTTTCTGTTCTGTAATAATTTTTTATTCTTGCTTTCTTATTTCTTTTTAAGCTTCCCGGTGACCACTCCGACACATCTTACCTGAGTAAATTCCTTGAGAAGTATCGGGCTGTACGCAGGGTTGAGCGAAATGAGTCGGTCGCCGCCGTACACCTTCACGAATCCTTCTCCGTCAAGTACGAAAACGCCGATCTCTCCGATCTCTATCGAATCGGTGGCTCTGACGAGCAGATGATCTCCGTTACGATACTTAGGCTCCATACTGTCGCCGCTTATCTTTAAGGCAAAATCCGCGTCACTGCTCTTTGCGGTATCGGGAATGGTTATCTCGGTCGCGGCATCGTCGTCAAGAAAGACGCCGCAGCCTGCAGATACGGGAAGATCGTAAAGAAGTATGCGACGCTTGAGCGGAACCGAGCTCTGACCCGTATAAGAGGTATATTTGCTCGCGGCGATCCTTTTGGACTTTGTTTCTTCAGCGGAACGTCTGAGAGTCGATGCAGTCGGCGCAAATGCTTCTCCCTGATCCGTCGGAAAGCTGAGCACGGTAGCCGACACGCCCTCGGCGCGCTCGGACTCCTTCTGCGCGACCATACGCAAAAGCTCCCTTGAATGAGGATCGAGTCCGCGATAAAGCTCTATGAGATCCATCTCTTCGTTACTCAGATAATAATTATTGTTGTTTTCCTCCTCGCCCGTAACGATGTAGCTTACACTGCATTCGAGGGCTTCGCATATAGCCATTATATTCGCAAATTTAGGCGAATCGCTGATACCCGCAAGTATCTTGCTTAAAGTTCCGAGCGGTATCCCGGTCTTTTCGGAAAGCGCATCGTTCGTTATCTTTTTCTCGCTCTTTATTTTCTTTATTCTGTCAAGGTAGTCCATATTTTCCCCTTTCGGCAAACGATTTTGGCGGCAAGTACACCGTTTTTTCTGTTTACGGATCCATTATATCACATCATTTGGATTTTGTAAAGCGTTTTTTCAAAAAAATTTCCGTTTTTGGCGATTTTTTTCGATTTTTTCAAATTCGGTATTGACAAACCGATTTTTGTGTGGTATAATCCAGTCATAAGGTTTCCAGAATCGGAAATATTTCCGATTTGGAAGAACAATTTTATTTGTGAACTCTCGAAAAGATAGGAGTCGCACCGTTTGAATTCCAAAATCAGAACTTGACGAGCGGTAATCTTCAAGGTGCAAAAAACGGAGGTCAATTATGAATTCTAATTTATATCTCAACAATATCAAAAGAAAAAGCATCAAAAGAGGCACCTGCGACGCCACGGGAACCGCAAGAGCCCCGTTCTTCATAGAGTACCTCCTCCTTCTTATCGACAGACTGCTTTCCGTCAGAATCCCGTCGCGCGTCAAGGGAGTGCTGAAGGTGTCCGCTTCCGTGGTATGTGTTATCTGTTTTGTCGGCGTGATCGGCGGCATAGAAGCCGAGGTGCTTTCGTTTACAAAGGGGATCCTTATCGGACTTATCCTGACCTTCGTTGAGATCCTTGTACTGAAGGACTGATACCGATAACATAAAAAGCACCGTCACGCTGTCGGCTCACTCCGTCGGACGGTGCTTTTCTCGTTATCATATGCGGCACTTGTGAAAATTAACAATATCTTAAACCATATTTAATACCGCAATCGTTGACTTTTTGTGCGTTCATCATTATAATATAGAGTAATATTTAACATAAGTTGCAAGACTATCGGAGACATTCACATTGTTCGGGGCTTATATACTGAAAAGTTGCACAGTTTTGGGCCTCGATTATTGTGCATATATCCGAATATTTTTACTGTTTGCTTTAAACCGTTGAATTTTAAATCATCATATGATATAATATTCGGGTGATAGTAGCACCTTCGTGTTATTCTGTATTTTTTCTTATACATAGAGGAGGATTAACCAAACTATGATGAAGCGTTTTTTAGCACTTTTGCTTTGCTTTGCTATGATGCTCGTTACTATGCTCGGTCTCGTGGCTTGTAACAAAGATGAGAACCCCGACGAAGAGGAAAAAGATCTCGGCGCGATAATCAATATGTATCTCACGGATGTCGTATATGATTTCGATCCGATCCACGCTTTTTACAACGAATCGTCCCTTAAAGTCGTAAGCCTTATTTTCGACACACTCTTTACAGTTGATTCCAACGGAAAAGTTAAGAAGAGCCTTGTTGACGAATATGAGATAATCGAGGACGAGAACACCAACGAATACAAGATGCTTATTACGCTCAAGAAAACACTTTGGAGCGATGGTGCAACACAGCTTTCCGCCAACGATGTCGTTTACACGATCAAGCGCGCGCTTAACTGCGAGAACTCCAGCGAAGTTGCCTGCCTTCTCTACGACATAAAGAACGCACGCGCTGCAAAGCACGGTGACGTTTCCATCGATGCTGTCGGCGTTTACGCAGTTGACCAGCTCGTTGTTGAGTTCACTTTTGAAGGCAAGATAGATTACGATGCCTTCATTATGAACCTTTGCAGCCCCGCGTTGGCTCCTCTTCCCGAGTCGATAGTTGCCAAAGGCGAGGACTGGGCAAAGAAACCCGCAACAATGATGTGCAGCGGTCCCTTCAAGGTACGTAAAACGGACTATACCGAAGGCGAAGAGCAGCTCGTACTTGAACGCAACGAGTATTATCTTCGTGACAAGAAGAAGGACAAGATCGACAAATATGTAACACCTTACAGACTCGTCGTTGACTATTCTATGACGGACGAGCAGATCAAAGAAGCTTACGACAGCGGCAAGCTCTTCTATGTAGGTGATATTCCGATGTCCCTCAGAAACACATACAAGGATGTGGCAAAGGTCACCGATGCCATCTCCACCCACACATATTTCTTGCAAACAAGCATTCTCGAAGTTCCTATGACTTACGAGGAAGAACTTGAATCCATCTGGGAATCCGAACGCGCCGAGGAAACCGGCACGGAAACGGAAACAGAGACCAAAAAGGTTCAGTACACTCCGACACAGCTTGCCAAGATCGAAGAGCGCAACAAGCTTATCGCTAAGATCAACAACATAAACAAAAACGCAGTCCTCTTCAGCGATGTTAACGTAA
Organism: uncultured Lachnospiraceae bacterium; assembly: GCA_964472845.1. Lineage (GTDB taxonomy): Bacteria > Bacillota > Clostridia > Oscillospirales > CAG-272 > HGM12650. The sequence continues at coordinate 11,483 of CAYYND010000046.1, forward strand.
GAAAGGCACTTTCACTTGCGATCGACAGAAATGCCATCGCAGAGGCAGTGGTATTCGCAAAAGCTGCAAACGCTCTCGTTCCTTACGGACTCTTCGACGAAGGTTCAGCCAAGAAATCCTTCAGAGCCGTAGGCGAGAAGCTTCTTGAAACAAGTCCTGATGTTGATGCGGCAAAAGCACTTCTTTCCGCTTACAACACCTCTGAATACACAATAAACATTACCGTTGCCGCATATGACGAGGTGCACGTTCTCGTAGCTGAAATGGTAAAAACAGCTTGGGAAGCACTCGGCTTCAACGTAGTGCTCGACCTCAAGAACGTCATCCCCAACGATGACTACTACAAGTACACAGACAGCACCCCGACCGATATCTGCGACGATCTCTATGCCGAAACGCTCAGAAGTGGAGAATTCGAGGTCATAGCACTTGACTATGTTGCTCCAACATCCGATGCGTTCTCCATGCTTGCTCCCTTTGCACACAGCTTTGCAGGACAGGGTATGGATATGGCAAACCGTGACTACACTGTTCCGACACACATCACAGGGTTCAACAACGAAGCATACAACGAGCTCATAGAGAAGGCATTTTCCGCAAAGACCGCGGACGAAAAGAGCGAGGCGCTTCACGACGCTGAGGAGCTTCTCATTGATCAGATGCCCGTAATCCCGATAATATTCAATCAGAACGCAACTCTTACAAGCAAGGAACTCTCAAAGGTTCAAAGCTCGTTCTACTGCCCTGCTCTCTTCAAAAAGACAGTGCTCAAGAACTACGAAAAGCATAAGCCCGTAGAAACGACCGAAAACTGATCGTACTGAGTGGCTTGAATGATCGAATGATCGGTCAAAAATAAAGATAAATAAAAAAGCGAACTACCGAGAAAGATCAAGGTAGTTCGCTTTTCTCATTCAATCTATACTCAAAGCAAGCTGTGGAACGCTCGCTAAATATCTCTCAGGAGTTTTATGTAAATTATATATAAAATCCGTTCAAGGAATATGAGTTTAATTAAATTTTGAATAACTGTTTTTTTCTTAATATCGAATCTGCGACTGTTTATTACTTCGCATAATCCGTAGCTCGGCTCTCCCTGATAACATTGATCTTTATCTGACCGGGATACCTTACTTCATTTTGGATCTTTACTGCCATTTCACGGGCAATAAGTACCATTCCCTCGTCGGTGACCTCTTCAGGCTTGACCATAACTCTGAGTTCTCTGCCCGCCTGAATAGCGTACGCCTTTTCTATGCCGTCAAAGCTTTCGGCTATCTCCTCAAGCTTTTCAAGACGCTTGATATAGTTT
>CAYYND010000047.1:0-12703 GCA_964472845.1 uncultured Lachnospiraceae bacterium
GTGTAAGAGGATATCTCTTCAAGTCTTGCCAGATGACATTTTATGACATCTTCGAGCTGAACATTAAGCTTATCAAGCTCAAGATTTTTCGCTTCCATCTGCTCATTTTTTCGGTCAAGAGCATCGCTTTTCTTGTCGAGATTCTTTTCATTGGTATCGAGTGTCTTTTCCTTAGCATCGAGATTTTCTTCTCTCTGAGCAAGTCTGCGCTCAGTCCTTGAAACCTCGGCGCGGCGTTCCTTTATGTCACGCTCTGCATCGTTTCTCTGACGGAGAATGTCTTCCTTTGCTTCAAGAAGAGCCTCTTTTTTGAGCCTTTCAGCCTCGTGCTCCGCATCTTCCTTAATGCGTTTGGATTCGACCTCGGCTGATCCGATCTTTTTCTCTGCGGCACCCTTTCTCAAGAGCCAACCGACGAGCAATCCGACCGCCAAGCAGACAACACCGGCGACCAATCCGACTACAAGTAATTTGGGGTCCATTTCTTTCGCACCTCCTTATTAGTTATTTGAATTTAAAAGAACATACATATATCACAATATACTACTCAGCCATTGTAATAATACAACTTATATTTTATAACATTAAATACGATTTGTCAAGTATATATGCTGAAAATTTACATTTTCAGTACAAGTAATATATACAGTTATACCTTGTTGTAAGCAACCGAAAAAAGTCCTCGGCACATCGGTATACTCCCACGCCTAAGCATTGGAATATTCCACGTACCGAGGAACATTTTTACATTATTATCTAAAGCATCGCTCAACCGTAAAAGTAATTGCCTCAGGAAAATTTCTTAGTATGAAGTTCCTCCCGAGAAGCCTCTTTTTACAATTTCCCGATTCGGAATAGGTCAGACCTGGTGTCTGAGGCAATGTCTTACGACCCAATCGGCAGGCGAGAGCCTTGTGTAGGACGCGCGGTAAAGCTTCAAGTAAAATTTTGCAAGCTCTTTGATCTCAGCCTCTGACATTTGTCCGCCGAATTCCTCTGCCGCTATTGAATCAAGTATCTCTCCGATATTCGTCCGACTTGCGCTCGACGCGATGAAGCTTATGTCAAGATCGTGCTTGTTGAATTTCCTGCCGGCTTTTTTCGCCTCGGAGCGTGCACGTTTTTTCATAGCCTTTTCGAGCTTTTGCGCCTTACGCCGTGTTGCGCGATCGGTATTGTTTTCATCCGCAAGCTTGGCTCTTTCAGCCACGACATCCTCGTCGGTCGCATATTCGGACGGAAATCCGAACAAGGTCTCATACTCAAAGGAAAGCCTCTTGGCGTATTCGTGTCGGAACTCGCCCTTTGCGGGTGCGCTTCCGTATATTTTAAGCAGATAAGCAGTCTTATCGATCAGCATAGTCGCGGTGTCACGCCGATCCTCCTCTGCGATAGGAGAGTTTATGATAGCATTTATCTTTCTGATATGCTTATTTCTTGCACGCCGGGCAAGCGCAAGCACCGTAACAATGACCGCCGCGATCGCAAGCACCGTCAATGCAATATTCACGGCATCTTTTATCTTCTTAAACATTGCCGCATACTCTGCCGCATTGATCTCGAGCGGCTCTATCAAATCGTCAAGCTCATATAGCTCGTGGTAGAGATAAATGCAACTCGAAACAAAAGCATTTGAATCATAATCCTCCTTTGACAGAGCGCCGCTTTTGACAGCTTCAAGCTGCTTTTCAAGATCGTTATAGCGCTTAAGGTAGACGTCGTATCTGAACTGCAACTGATCGAAGTTTGAAAGATCCTCTTCGCTGACCAGTGGCTTACAGGAGTCCAGCGTAGCACCTATACCATTTATTCTTTCGGAATAGCCGCTTATTCTTGAACCGATAAGTGACAGCTCATATTCTTCCTCGTCAAAATTATCCTCGGGCGTGATTATGTCGACATCGCCGCTCGGTCTCTGTGACGGATCCTGAGGGTCATCGCTTTTTGCTATATAATACATATCGTCATAGTAAGCGGGGGTACATTCGTACTGTATCCATCCGACCCCGTCAAACCAGACCTCTACCCATGCATGCGCATTGCTGTCCTTTACAACGGAGCTGTATCTGAACTCGCTTTCGCCGCCTCTGTTGTATGTGTAACCATCTCCTATGTACCCCTCAACATATCTTGCGGGAATACCCAACTGACGGAGCATAAGCGTGACTGCCGACGCATACTGAACGCAATAGCCCTGCTTTTGAACCAACAGAAAATTTTCAACACCGCCGAGCTCCGGATCTGCGGAAGCCGTAGGTTCCAAGGTATACTCTGTATTTGCTATCAACCAATCTATGATCGCCATAACGATCTTATGACGCTGAACATACGTATCGGATGTCACGGAATCGCGTAATATTGCCGTCGTAACATCAAGCGGATCGTCGGAGAGTTTGCTTTCGTTGATTATCTGAGTCGCCGTTTTCGCGATCGTTTCGTTGTATGATTTTTTGCGGTATGTATCGTAAACGAAATCCGAATACAGATCACTTATATGATAAGCGTAATTTACCGCGCTTTTTTCTTTATCGGTCATATAACTGCGATATCTGTCAAAAAGGCTGAGCTCTTTTTGCTCCGTTCCCGTCTCGGTCTTTACTATGGTACCGTTACTGTCCCTGTATATTTTTACAACATATCCGTCCGAGTTGACTATCTCGTTTACCAGATATCCCGTCTCCGGATCAATATAACTTATCGTGTCACCGCCCAAAGTATTGCTCTGATTCGAAGATCCGTAGCTCTGTATCTTTTCCTTTTCTTCATTATACTTAGCAATAAGAACGGCAAGATTTTTATACCAATTCGCATCCTTCATCGTGGTAACATAGGACACCGAGGAATACTTCGCCGCCGTCTTAAACGCTCTTCCCACATATATTCCGTCAAAATAATTGACGTACGACAGCTCGCTTGCGTCCAAAGTACCGTAATTGAGAAGTCCGATATCCGTGTCGTAATACGAAGGCATATACACGTACATACTCCCCGTTTCTTTTCTGTCTATGTTGACGAGCATCGATACAAATCCGTACTTACTTCCGACGCTTCCGTATCTTGTAAGATAATCACGGCTCGCAACGGCATCCGGATCCATCAGCTTATAGAAGTTATAGAGCATCATTTCCTTCGGATCGTACTCTATACCGAACAGATCTCGGTACTTCGTGATACTGTCCTCATCCGCGGCGTACCAATATCCGTCCTTGTACTCAACGCCTATCCACCCACGCAGATATGTGTTGGTATCATTCTGTGCGGTTAAAGTAAACAAGGTCTCTCCCGTAAATTGCCTCGGAATTGCGTCCGTGTTGTGCGGCTCGGAATTTTCATCGCTCTTGCTGTAATCCATAATGTCAAGTATCGGATCGTCGCCTCTCAGCCACGCGGAAATATATTCTCGATACGACTCAAGGCTCTTGTTAAGCTTTTCAAAGGTCGTAAAGTGTCTGTCTATACTTACGGTGGGAACGAGAAGTACGGCAAGCAAAAGCACGAACGAGCCGATGGAAGCAAAGCCTCCCGCCGCGCTTCTTGAGCACTTTACGGCATCATCATAGCTTCTTACCTTGTTTAAGCCACGACGGATCGCACGCTTGTTCTCTCTCTCCTGTCGCCTTTGCTCGGCTCTTTCCTTCTTCCGCTCTGCCGAAAATGCTTTTTTCTCCTCGGAAGTCATTCTTGTGTGAGCTGAATCAATATTGCTTTCCGAATGTCTTTCGGCTTTGTGTTTGCGCTTTTTTGAATTATCGACAGACAGATATCTTGAGAGCTCCTCATCGACGGTAACTCCCTCGCGCTTACGCTTCTTATCAAGCGCGCGCATCTCCGCCCTATGCTGCTTCAATGCAAGCTTTCGGGCGTTCTTAATACGCTTTTTTTCGGATCGGCGCGCATTTTTCTCCGCCACCTCAGGCGGAAGCTCGGGTCTGTCGCTCTCAAAGAGTATCTGATCGGAGTCCTCCTGCTGACGCGCTCCGACCTTGGCAAATATCTTGTCACATCCGTACATCACTATCAGAGAGCCGAGAGATGCTATCAGCATACTTGTGGCCCAATTTGAACGCGATATATTGTACGTAAACACTACCATTATCATAGCCGTACTGAGAACCGCAGGAGGTATCAGACGCGACAAGGTTATACGCTTGGCAAGCAACGGAACGAACACTGCCGCAAGCGCAAAGCAGATCACCATAGCGCCGATCTTAAGAAGGTATTCCTCCGTATATGGTATATTTACAATGTCTATCTTCAGTGATATATACGAATAATATTCGGCGTCAATAAGCCTTTGCAGCAAAGCATTATAATAGGTTATTATTCCGCGTATCAACGGAAGTCTTACGATCGCGTACGCAATACCCGCCACCGTAATGACGATCCCCGGGATACGAAGCCGTCTCGTCGAAAACATCATAGCGATCGCAAAGCAGATCACCAATGAGTAGCCGAGTATAGCCGAGGTCGGCACCTCGATCTTAAAAGCATCCGAAAAGAATAACACGAGCGAAAAGACCGCAAAGGCTATCACGAGTACGCGAAAAGCAATACCTATGAGGGCTCTTACCGTTCCCCGTCCTGCCTTATCGGGAGTACATATAAGGTCACGGGTATTGGTATCGTAAGCGATCTCCATAGCTTCGCCGTTATTCTTTTTATCATCTTTGGCTTTTTTTCTTTTTGCCTTCTCGCCCTTTTCGTCAAGGAAAACGTCATCGACCTTTTGCGCCGCCTTTTCGCTGTCGGGGGCTGAGGGGTTCTGTTCCTTTGTATCGATCTTCGAATACGTTTTTTTCTCAGGCATATACTTATTTCCTTTCACAAATTAAATGGATATACCCGTGTCATATACTGCGAAGTCCGTTGCCGACGAGCTTATATTCGGAAAGCTTAAGCCCGTTTTCCGACAATTCCTCGCGACAATTTTCAATATAAAGCCTTCTCTCGCTCGGGAAGGCGAATTTTCCCTCGGGCTCGTAAAATATTATTTCCGTGCTTCCGAAGTTCAGCGAATCCACGGACTTTGTAGACATCTCGCAAAACGCCTCTACAGCCTCGGGATCGAGCGCAGAGGTAACGAAGATCTGCTTTACGCCTTGAGTATCGGACACCATGGTCGTGAGCCGTGTAACGAAGTCAGATCTCTTCGCAAGCGGCGCAGTGGCAAAACGATTGAAGACCCCCTCGAAATCCTCTAAAGTCTCGAGAATATAGCCGAACGCGCCCTCGACCGCCCTTGAATCGAACCAGACAAGGCAACACGAGTTGCCCTCGCGAAGCTCGCGCATAACCGCCGCACAGGCGATCTCGACCACGCCGTCAGCACAAAGCTCGTCGATATCCTCGTAATCGGCGGGAGAAGAAAGTATGTGCGCCGCAAGGCTGTCCGCGCGTAAAGCTTCCGTCGATACCGATCGATCGGCGTACTCGAGCAAAGTTTGCTCCCTTTTCACGTGCGCGGCGGCGCCGTGTAACTCATCGTTAGCTATTGCCGACTTGCGCTTTGTGAATTCATCGATCTCTTCGTCAGATATTTCTTTTATCGAGGGATCCTTGTTTGTTTTCTTTTTTCTCTTACGCCTTGCTTCGCGGCGCGCCCGAGCATCTGCCTCTTCTTTGAGCTTACTTTCCGCCTCGGCGGCATCGGTAAGCTTTTTCTTCAGCTCTTTTGCGTCAGTCGGCTCGAAATTCGGATATCTTTCGGACAGATCGCAAAAAACGTACGTCATCTTTGTCACGCCCGTATTATAGTCCTTCACCATAAGCTCATCGGACTTTGAGGACAGCTTCCAATGAACGCTCTTAAGACCGTCACCGGGTCGGTATTCTCTTATATCGCTGACCTCGAGCTTATCGAAGGTATACGGCGCTTTTTTTGTCTTGTCTGCCGAATCCGAGATCGAGTTCAGATCCGAATCCTCCATATAAAGCCTTCTCGGAATTACCGACACGGGGGACATACTGTCTATATCCAATCTTACTCTGAATATTCTGAAAAAGTCGTAAGCGTATATGTATCGGATCCCCAGCTCGTAGGTGCCTCTGTAACGAAATTTGACTCCGTGCCTTACGGTATACTTTACGAGCGGAGCCATAGAGATCTTGAGAACGCGCTCCGTGCAACGTACCGAATTTGTCTGTGGAAGGCGGACCACCGCCTCGACAAAAGGATATGGCAGAATCGATTCATTTATAAATCTGAGCTCGTATTTGTAATTTTCGTATTTTTCCACGGTTGCGGACTCGCTGACCGTATAAGCCCTCAACGCGCCGAGAGAGCCGAGCGCATAAACCAAGGCTCCGAACGGCAGGATGACCGTAAACCAAAAGAATATACTCGATGATTTTGACTGTAATATTTGTGTAAAAGTCAACGCAAAGGCAAAAACGATAAGGTAGATCCAAACTCTCCGTGTAAGAGATATCTTACGGTGAGGCTTGATCGTATCTATGTCGGAATTTGATGCGTCTGCTCTGTTTTTGTGCTTTTTCATACCGAGAACGTGCCTTTCCGATATAAGTTATTTTTACTTTGAGGTCGGGTATCTGCAAGCGTCATCTTTTTCCTTTGTAAGGAACATCGGTCGTACGAAGGATCTCGGTCAGTACCGCATCCACCGTAAGTCTCTCGAGCTTTGCCTCCTGACTGAGTACAACCCTGTGCGCGATCGCGTAGCGGAAAAGACCGGCAACATCGTCCGGAAGCACATAGTCTCTTCCCTTGATAAAGGCGTACGCCTGAGAGAGTCGCATAAGCGCAACGGATGCACGGGGACTTGCACCGAGAGAGAGCTTCGGGTGCGTTCTCGTGCCGGCAACAAGATCCACTATGTAAGCATAGATGGAATCGTCAACATTGACATGGTCTACGTCAAGGCAAAGCTTATTTAACTCATTCGCATCAAGCACACGCTCCACCTTATCCAAAGGGTTTATTCCGCGGCGCGCTTTTACTATGTTGATCTCCTCGGTATGAGAAGGATATCCCATAGAGATTTTAAGCGCAAAACGGTCAAGCTGTGCCTCGGGAAGCGGATATGTTCCTATGTATCCCGCAGGGTTCTGAGTTGCGATGACCATAAAGGGCGTGGGGATCACGTACGTAGTTCCGTCAACCGTGACCTTTCCCTCTTCCATCGCCTCAAGCAATGCGGACTGAGTTTTCGGTGAGGCACGGTTGATCTCATCCGCAAGCAGAAGATTACACATCACAAGTCCGCGACGGAACTCAAACTCTTCCTTTCCTCTGTTGTAAATATTGAAGCCCGTGATGTCGGATGCCATTACGTCGGGAGTAAACTGTGCTCTGTTGAATTCAAGTCCCGCGACCTTTGCGATCGTGGCGGCAAGGGTTGTCTTGCCCGTTCCGGGGACGTCCTCGATAAGGACGTGGGATCCCGCAAGCATGGCGGTAAGCAGAAGAAGGATCTCTGTTCTCTTTCCCACTATGACCTTTTCGATCTCGTCGATAGCCTTCAATATCTTCTCGTTGGCTTCCGACGGCTGATTGGTTTGACTCGGTTTGTACTCTGTCCCGTTCATAATTTTATATCCTTTCATAAATAAAAGTTGCAGATCAAGATACACAAAATGACTAAGCAAATGTATATATTTAATGATGATTATATCATATTTACATAAAAAATGCAATAAGGCACGGTGCTCCATTCAGGCATTTTTTGCATTTTTACTTTTATTTATCATTTTCGATTAAATTTATTTATTTTTTGTCTGAGATTATGCTCTGAGATATCATTTTTCAATATGTCGAAATATGATATTAATGGCGACGCACTTCCAAAAAACGCCGCACAAGCTATTTGCGGAGTGTTTAAGAACCGTCCTTGCGGTCAACAATATAAACAAGCAAAACCGCAAAATAAAATCCGAAAGGAACATCAATGATATGAACATCAAAAGAGGAGATATATACTATGCCGATCTCAGTCCCGTGGTGGGCTCGGAGCAAGGCGGCTTGCGCCCTATACTTATAATCCAAAACGACGTAGGTAACAGGCACAGTCCCACAGTGATCGCTGCCGCAATAACCTCCAGAATGGGAAAGACCCGACTTCCCACGCACATCGATATACACGCCGAGGACGTCGGACTTGCCAAGGACTCGGTCATACTGCTTGAGCAGATAAGGACGCTTGATAAGCGTCGTCTTAAGGAAAAGATGGGACATCTTGACGAGGATATGATGGTAGCGGTAAACAACGCCATCGCCGTAAGCTTCGGACTTGGCGAATATTCGCCGATCCCCGTTACGGTAATGCTCGACCCGAAAGATATCAATGCCACTCAGCCGAGCGAAAGCGTTCCGCCCGCCGCAAGTGCCAAAACCGAGGGACAGTCACTTACCTGACAAAGCCCTTTCGATATCAAAAATTATAAATTTGTGTATAATATGGTATTATAAGGTTAAAATTAACAAATTGTTGTTATGTTGATGTTGACAAACGCAATGTAATGAGGTACAATTATATCGAATATTTAAAAATTCAGACAGGAGATACATTCTAATGGCACTTATTACAACAAAAGAGATGTTTAAGAAGGCATATGCCGGCGGATACGCTGTCGGCGCGTTCAACATCAACAATATGGAGATAATCCAAGCTATCGCCGAGGCGGCTCAGGAGACAAACTCCCCCGTTATCTTCCAGGTATCCGCAGGCGCAAGAAAGTATGCAAAACACGCATACCTTATGGATCTCGTTCACGCCGCTGTTGAAGACACAGGCATCAACGTAGCTCTCCACCTTGACCACGGCGCAGATTTCGAGATCTGCAAATCCTGCATCGACGGCGGATTTACCTCCGTTATGATCGACGGTTCGCATCACTCCTTCGAGGACAATATCGCACTCACAAAGAAGGTAGTTGAATACGCTCACGCACACGGTGTAGTAGTAGAGGGCGAGCTCGGTCAGCTCGCAGGCATCGAGGACGACGTAAAAGTAAGCGAAGAGGATTCTTCCTACACACGTCCCGAGGAAGTAGAAGAGTTCGTAGCACGTACGGGCGTTGACTCCCTTGCTATCGCTATCGGTACATCCCACGGCGCATTCAAGTTCAAAGCAGATCAGTGCACGAGAAACGAGAAGGGTATTCTCGTTCCCCCTCCGCTCCGTTTTGACATTCTTGCCGAGATCGAGCAGAAGCTTCCCGGCTTCCCGATCGTTCTTCACGGTGCTTCATCTGTTCCTCAGCAGTTCGTAAAAGAGATCAACGAGCTCGGCGGCAAGATGCCCGACGCTATCGGTATTCCCGAGGAGCAGCTCCGCGAGGCAGCAAAGATGGCAGTCTGCAAGATCAACATCGACTCCGATATCCGTGTTGCTATGACAGCAGGTATCAGACGAGTATTTGCTAATCAGCCCGAAGTATTTGACCCCAGAACTTACCTCACGGTAGGACGTCAGGAAGTCAAGAATATGGTCAAGCACAAGATCATAAACGTTCTCGGCTCCGAGAACAAAGCGTAAGCTTCATTCAAACGTAAGGTCGTTGGCCTCGGTCCGTCTCTTAATCGGGACGGTTCCGAGACCGACTTTTACTATGCGAAGCTTTTTTAATTTTTTGAACTTATTTTAATCTATTCACAGGAAAGATCAAAAATATGAAATTCAGTTTAGATTTCAAAACGGCGTTTCACGACATCGACGCCTCTCGCGTAGTGAGCCCGTCGGCAATATTAAGATATCTTCAGGAAGCAGCGAACGAGCATTTCTTCGCCGTGGGTCCCTCGTTTGACCGTCTGCGCGACGAGCTCGGGCTCGGATTTGTGCTGAGCCGTTTGGCAGTGGAGATGTATGAGCCCATAAAATACTGCGAGAACATCACAGTAACGACCTGGACCTCCCTTTCCAAGGGGTACGCTTTCAACCGTTGCTTTGAAATAACAAAAGACGGCGGGAAGGTCGCCTCGGCTTATTCCATATGGGCGCTCATAAATCTCAGAACTATGAAAATGGAGCGTATCGAAGATCATGATTTCGGATTTGAGAGCGAGGCACCGATAGAGATCGCGGCGCCGATACGGTTTCGCATCCCCGACATCGACGGAGCCGAAAAGGTCGGCGAAAAAAAGATCGTCTACTCCGATATCGACTGTAATATACATATGAACAATACGAATTATCCGAATATGTTCTGCAACTACATCCCCGATATCGAGAAAAGACGTATAAAAGCGGTATCATTGAGCTGGGCGCACGAGGCGCATTTCGGCTCCGAGATAGATATATACCGTACCGCAACAAAGGATGATCCCGACACTTTTTATTTCAGAATATGCGAAAAAGGCTCCTCGCCGAAGGTCGGCTGGGCAGACGCGCGTATCGAGACCGAATATACACGCTGAAAGTATCTCATACGGATAATTTTCGGAGGCACCTTAAAAGTTTTTAATTTTTGCACTTGCCTTTCTCAATCAATTATGTTATACTGTTTGTGTATGCCGCTTGGCACACAAAAAGATAAAGGTTCAAGGTTCAATGCTTATGGAAAACAGATACGGTATCAAACTCACACTTGATCGCATCGAAGGCAACATAGCCGTATGCCTTGATGACGAAAACAATATTTATGAAACGGATAAGGAGTTCTTGAAGGAGATAAGGGAGGGCTATTCCTTTATTGCGGATATTGAGAACGGCACCGTAACGGTTAAGGATACGTTGGACGAGCAAAATCGGCTCAACCGCGCTGCGCGTGCCGAACGCAGACGACGCCTGTTCAAAAACTCATAAAAAGCAGAGAACTCTGCCATTTCGGCTACAAGTTATACCAACAATACAGTTATCACGAAAGGAAATATTTACAAATGTTATCCGGATCAATAATACAACGCCTGCAAGCCGATGCCGATGGCGTTACCGAAGCGATCACGACCGCCGTTACCGATGCAACGGGTGGTGCAGATGCGGTAACCTCATCAGCACATCCGTTTCTTGAATTTCTCAATGACGGGCTTTGGGGAGAGATCACAAAGAGCACGGTCAGCGGAAATTACGAGACCTGGCAGTATATAGTCTACATTCTTATGTGGCTTGCGATAATAATAATTCCGTATATTCTCGGAAGCTTGAATTTTGCACTGATAGCCTCCAAGCTTCTGTACAAAGATGACATACGAAACTACGGAAGCGGAAATGCCGGGCTTACCAATATGTACCGCGTCTATGGCAAAAAAGGTGCGATATTTACGCTCCTCGGCGACTCGCTGAAGACCGTTGTTGCCGTAGCGCTCGGATACGCCTTGCTCGGCAATCTCGGCTCATTCGGGGCAGCACTCTTCTGTGTGCTCGGTCACATATTCCCCGTATTCTACAAATTTCAAGGCGGAAAGGGTGTCCTTGCCGCAGGCATATCCATTCTTATGCTCGATCCTCCCATATTCTTGATACTGTTTACGGTCTTCATCGTCATAGTAGCGGGAACAAAATACGTTTCCCTCGGATCCATAATGGCTATGATGATGTTCCCTCTCGTTCTTTCAAGACTTAGAGGCCCCGGGCTCCCCGTAATTTTCGCATTTCTGATCTCTGCATGCGTAATATTTATGCACCGTTCAAACATAGTAAGACTCTGGAACAAGAAGGAGAGCAAATTCTCTTTCAAAGCCAAGATCAAATCGGCAGATGCCGCCAACGGTCCCGAAAGAGATAAGGACAATAACGATGACGGTAACGGCAACGACCGATGAATATCTCTCACAAAAAGCAATAAGGAGAAGCCTATATGTCAGTTACAGACAAAGCCCCCGCCGAAATATATTTCAGTGTCGCCGAGGCAATAGTAAAATGTGCCGCTGATGGCACACTGAAGAAAGCCATACTCTCAAAGTCGGATGACAAAACCGTTGTCAAAACCGTTTTGACGAGTAAAACACTTTCGGGAAAGTCGGTCGTACAGGCAGAGACTTTCAAAAGCGACAACAAAGCATTTCACAAGAATTTTGCGCTTTCTGACGTCGATATGACCGAGAGTGTGTCCGGGCTTGCGCAGGGCTTTGCTCAAGTAAACATTATTTCCTCTGTCGGTGAATGTGAATTAAGACGCTCGAAGAACGGTAAGATAACCGTAAAGGGGCTTGCAAAGCTTATGCAGTACACGCCGACCGAAATAAAGGCTTCGGAAAACGAGAACAACCGCAAAAAACAATACATTCTTGACGGCTCCGAAAGCTTTCTAAAGCTACTCGGAGTCAGTGATGAAAGCGGACGGATCTATGATAAGAAGCAGTCAAAGTTCCGTCAAATAAACCGTTTTCTTGAGCACATAAGGGATATTACGAAATATCTGCCGTCCGATGGAGAGCTTTTCATTCTCGACTTGTGTTGCGGAAAGAGTTATCTTTCTTTTGCGGTATATCACTATTTTGCCAATGTTCTCAAGCGTGACGTTACGATGCACGGCGTTGATCTGAAGCCCGACGTAATATCGTACTGTGCTGAAACAAGTGCAAGGCTCGGATATAACGGTCTGACATTCATCTGCGGCGATATAAGTCAATATACGCCTCCGAAGCATCCCGATCTTGTAGTATCTCTTCACGCCTGCGATACGGCGACCGACATCGTTATAGACAAGGCGATAGCCGAGGATGCCGAGGTCATCTTATCGACCCCGTGCTGTCATCATGAGCTCAATCACAAGCTCGACTGCCCCACGCTCGACTTCATAGCCGAGC
>CAYYND010000048.1:0-12602 GCA_964472845.1 uncultured Lachnospiraceae bacterium
GTAATAGACGCTGCACAGAACGGAGATGGCACAGAGATAGCGCGTGAAAAGCGTTTTACTCTCAAGAGAAGCTTGGGTAAGAACTCTACAGCCGAAAAAATGTATAGCGGAGGCTTGGATTCAACGCTTGCTGTCTATTATCCTCTTGAGGTCGACTCGGTTGCGGGATATTTCAATGCGATCAATAAAAAGAGCCGAAAGAGTGAAGCTACACTTTCAATGTTGCTTCCGTCGCTTATCGTTTCACTGATAGCGGGAATACTTGTACTGTTGCTTCCAAATATAGAGGGCAGCTTGTGGCTTTGCTTCGGAGTTACTCTGACATCCCTGTTCCTTACGCTTCCCATAACCACCGTAATATCCGGCTGGCTGCCCTTCGGCCTGTTTAACAGGCAGAATATCAAGGAGGGCTTTGCGTTTGCATCGGAGCAGAGCGCAGAGGTATATTCAGACTGTAGTGTATTTGCCTTCAAGGATATGCACGTGTTTGAAAAATGCTCGCCCAAGAACGTTAACCTCGCGGTTTACGATGCCACTGACAAAGACGTTCTCATAGGTTGCTTGGATGCGCTTTATTCCAAAATAGGCGGCCCGCTGCAAGACATATTCTCTATGGGAGAGGGCGGTTCGAATATCGGAGAGTGCCGTTTGCGAAGAATAGCAAAAAGCGGTGTCGAGGCGCAGGTGGGAAATAACTATGCCGTGCTTTTGGGCAACGAGCAATTTATGTCGCGCTACGGTATTTCGTTTCCCGAGGTCAATTTTAAGAACAAGGGAGACGAGCTGTTCTCGGTCTGCGTTTCAATCAACGGACGCGCGAGCGCGAGAATTATCGCCAAGTATAGCGTTAACGAGATGTTTGAGATGCTCGCATATCGCTTGCAGGAGGACGGAATATATTGCGTGCTCGAAACCTTTGATCCCATGATAAGCTCCGAGCTTATCGCAAGACTCAGAGATAGCGACCGTCCGCCTGTCAGCGTTGTGCATTTAGGTATTGACGATCATGAATCAACAAGACGTACACACGGCGACGGAGTGATGTTCGACGTTGACGGAGGAGCCACGGGAGTGATCGCAAAAAAATCAAGACTTAATCTTGTTGTCGCGGCGTCAAATGCCAAACGTATGCGAGCTCTCAGAAGAAGAGCAAATTTGCTTTGCTATGCGCTGTGCGGAGTAGGATTTGCAATATGCTGTCTTAATCTGATATTCAATTGGGCAGAGAGTATGAATGAGTTTTATATACTGATCTATTGGTTGCTTTCAGCGGGCAGTATGCTCGGTGTGATATTTGTATCTCTTCCCGATCACCATAGATTTTCCATGGAAAGTTACAGGTATGAGATGAGTTTAAAGCATGACAGGGCTCAAAAGAAAAAACAAAGAAGAAATAAAAAATAAAAAGAAAACGGAATTAAACAATGAACAAGAATATAAGCAGTGTACTAAAAGTCGTAACAAAGCCCGGAAGATATTCGGGGGGCGAATACGGACAGATCATTAAGGATAAGCAAAAGGTGAAGGCAAGATTTGCATTTTGCTTTCCCGATACTTATGAAATAGGAATGTCCAATCTCGGAGTGCGAATACTGTATGGAGCTCTCAACAGAGAGGAGGACGTATGGTGCGAGAGAGCGTATACGCCGTGGGTGGATATGCAAGAAAAAATGGCGGAGCACAATATTCCGCTTACTGCCTGCGAGAGCGGAGATCCGCTAATAAAATTTGATATGATAGGTTTTACTCTCCAATACGAAATGAGCTATACAAACGTGCTTAATATGATAGCTCTCGCGGGGCTTCCGTTGCGCTCAAGGGATCGCGACGACAGTATGCCGATTATTATTGGCGGCGGCCCCTGCGCGTATAATCCCGAGCCCGTAGCAGACTTTTTTGACCTTTTTAATATCGGAGAGGGCGAGGAGATGCTTCCCGAGCTTTGCCGTCTTTACATCAAAATGAAGGATGAGGGAACCTATACAAAGGAGGCTTATCTTCACGAGGCGGCAAGGACTATTGAGGGTATATATGTTCCTGCATTTTATGATGTAAGCTATAACCCGGACGGAACTGTCAGGGCGTATACCCCCAAGTACGATGATATTCCAAAGACGGTCAAGAAGAGAATTATGACAGACATGGATAAGTCTTATTTTCCTGACAAGGTGGTAATGCCCTATATTGAGACTGTGCACGACAGAATAATGCTTGAGGTATTTCGCGGATGTATCCGAGGATGCCGCTTCTGTCAGGCGGGTATAATCTACAGACCCGTCAGAGAAAAATCCCCCGAGGTGCTCAATGAGCAGGCAAAATGTCTGTTTGAATCGACGGGATATGACGAAATATCGCTCACATCGCTGTCTATCAGCGATTATACAGAGCTTGAGACACTTACCGATCTTTTGCTTGAGTGGACAGACGAGAATATGATAAATCTTTCGTTGCCCTCCCTCCGTGTTGACAGCTTCACCAAGGAGCTGATGGATAAGATAGCCACCGTGCGCTCATCATCGCTTACCTTTGCTCCCGAGGCGGGTACACAAAGATTGAGGGACGTTATCAACAAGAACGTGCTTGAGGAGGATCTTATGCGTGCGGTTACTGTCGCGTTTGCGGCGGGCAAAAACAAGGTCAAGCTTTACTTTATGCAGGGACTTCCCACCGAGACGCACGACGATCTTGATGGAATTGCAACGCTTGCGTCGCACGTTATCGATGCATATTATAAATGCCCTGAGCGCAATAAGGCACTGAAACCGCAGGTGACTATAAGCGTTTCTTGCTTCATTCCAAAGCCCTTCACGCCTTTTCAGTGGGAGGCGCAGGATACGCTTGAAATGCTTGCGGAGAAGCAGGACTATCTCGGATCAAGGATCACCGACCGAAAGATTAAATATACTCATCACGACGCAAAGGTCAGCCGTATAGAGGCGGTGCTTGCACGCGGTGACAGACGGCTTTCCGACGCGCTTGAGCTTGCCTGCCGTGAGGGCTTCAAGTTCGATGCGTGGGACGAGTACTTTGATTATGATAAATGGATCTCTGTGCTTGAACGGACCGGTGCCGATCCCGCATTTTACGCAAATCGCGCCTTCGGACTTGACGAGGTGCTTCCTTGGGATATTATCGACTGCGGTGTAACCAAGGAGTTTTTGCGCCGTGAGCGCGACCGTGCATATGCAGAAAATACCACGCCGAATTGCCGTGAAAAGTGCAGCGGCTGCGGCGCAAACCGACTTGGAGGTGAAAGAACGTGTTGCCCGAAAGCAAAGCAAACGGAAAACTGACAGAAAAGAAGCGTGTAAAGGCGCTTCCCGAGCTCGTTCCGCCAAGAACTGTCAGACTTAAATTCTGCAAGGTGGGAAAGCTTCAGTATATCTCGCATCTTGACTTGCAGACAGCATTTAACCGCATAATCAATCGCGCCTGCCTACCTGTGTGGTACACTAAGGGCTTCAATCCTCATATCAAGCTTGTATTTTCGACCCCACTCAGCGTCGGAACAGAAAGCGTGTGCGAATATCTCGATATACGGATAGACCGTGATATGTCGTGCGAGGAGATCAAGGAAAGACTTAATGCGGAAATGACCGACGAATTTTATATAACCGAGGCATATCTGCCCGAAAACGATTTTTCGGAGATAGCGTGGGCGTCTTACGATATAGGTATTCACACAAATGGAGCGGATACGCAGATGGCTCGTGAAATCGGATGCGCGCTGACTACCTCTCCTATGACACTAACGAAAAAAAGCAAGTCAGGAGAGAAGGAGATCGATATAATTCCTCTTATCAGGGAGGTTGGCGTTAAGTACAATGCCGCGACGGATAGTATCGATATAAAGACTACCGTTCGTGCGTCGTCGACCGAATATCTCAACCCCGAGCTTATAGTTACGGGACTTCGCAAATATCTCGGAATACTTGCGGGAGATCCTATGCAGGAGCACTACTCTATTATGCGTACAGCAATCTTCAAGGAAGATCTTACCGAGTTCAGATAAGGAGCAGCTGTGGTAAAGAATTTATCAATAGACCTTCATCTCCATTTTGACGGCTCACTGTCGATAGAAAATGCCAGTGCGCTTGCTTTGCTTGAGGGTATCAGTATTCCAGAGGATGACAGCGAGCTTTGCGCTATGCTTACGGTAAGCCCCGAGTGCACAAATCTCGGCGAATACCTTACAAAATTTGATTTTCCGCTTTCGCTTTTGCAAAGCGAAAAAAGTATTGAGCAGGGTATGTATACGCTTTGCAATGAGCTTGCGGATGAGGGCTGCATATACGCCGAGATACGCTTTGCGCCACAGCTTCATATGAGTAAGGGACTTTCGCAAAGCGAGATAGTTGCCGCCGCAATACGCGGCTTTACGCGAGCATCGCTTAGAGGCGGACTTATACTTTGCTGTATGCGCGGCGATGCCAACGGAGAGCTTAACGAGCAGACTGTGCGAGCTGCAACGGAATTTCTCGGCAAAGGAGTTTTGGCACTTGACCTTGCGGGAAATGAAGCGGATTATCCAACCGACAATTTCGCATCGCTTTTTTCGCTGGCAGCGAAAAACAATATTCCGTTTACGATCCACGCAGGAGAGGCTGCCTCGGCAGAGAGCGTGCTAAGCGCAATAAAGATGGGCGCGCGTCGTATAGGACACGGAGTTCGATCGTGCGAAAGCCTTGAGGCTATGAGCACACTTGCGCGTATGTCGATCCCACTGGAGCTTTGCCCCACAAGCAATTTGCAGACGGCGGTATTTAACGATATTTCGGAATATCCAATAAGGCTGTTTATGGAAAAGGGAATATTCGTAACCGTGAACAGTGATAACCGAAGCGTATCCGCCACTACAGCACAAAAAGAGCTTGAGCTTATATGTAATAGCTTTGAGCTTGGTGAGGCGGAAAAGAGAGCTTTGCTTGAAAACTCGGCTCGCGCGTCCTTTGCCGATGACGTGACCAAGCAAGAGCTGCTTGACATCATAGCTGAATGTTATATGTGAAAAATGCAAAAAAAATCGGAAATTCTGTAAAAAAACACTTGACAAACCGAGTAGAGCTATGGTATAATATAATGCCGCATAATTGGCGGGCTTTATAAGTGTGCTTGTCGCCGCCCGTCTTAGCGAGACTAAAAGAAAGAGAGGTGCTTTTCGTGTACGCAATTATTGAAACAGGCGGAAAGCAGTACAAGGTTAACGAGGGCGACGTAATCTACGTTGAGAAGCTCAACGTTAACGAGGGTGACACTGTTGAGTTCGGTGTCAAGGCAGTTTCCACAGGAGACGACTTCAAGGTAGGAACACCTGTCGTTGAAGGCGCAGTTGTCAGTGGCAAGGTTATTGCTAACGGCAAGGGCAAGAAGATCTATGTAATGAAGTACAAGTCCAAGAAGAACGAAAAGAAGAAGATTGGACACAGACAGCCTTATACCAAGGTTCAGATCCTTTCCATTCAGGGCTGATTAAATGACTAAGATCGTTTTTTTCAGAAGTGGCGGAGTTTATTACGGCTTTGAGGAGCACGGTCATACGGGATATGCAGATGCGGGCGACGACATTCTCTGCTCAGCACTATCGGCGATGACTATGCTGGTGATCAATACCATCGAGGTCGCATATGCGTCAAATGTGGAATACACGGTGGACGATGGCGCGGCGCATATAATGGTAAGATCAAAGGCAGCACTTCCGGAATTTGAAGAGGACGAACGCAAGAGATATGCGGTTTCGGGAATTTTCCTCTCATACTTTTACCAGCTAAATGATCTTCGTGAGGAGTATTACGACTTTCTTGACGTTGATGTTAAGGACATCGATTATATTTGATTCTGAAATAAGTGCTTCAAGAGTACGTGCTCGTACACAAAATTACATTAAACGGAGGAACTAATTATGTTGAGACTTAGTTTGCAGTTCTTTGCTCATAAAAAGGGTGTAGGTTCTACAAAGAACGGCCGTGATAGCGAATCCAAGCGCCTTGGCGTTAAGAAGGCTGACGGACAGGCAGTTGTTGCCGGTAACATTATCGTAAGACAGAGAGGAACCGCTATCCATCCCGGTACCAATGTTGGTATGGGTAAGGATCACACGCTCTTCGCTCTTGTTGACGGTCGTGTTAAGTTTGAGTACAAGACAAAGGACAAGAAGCAGGCAAGCGTTATCGCTGACTGAGTACTGCTTTAGTCGCTGTTTTCATCAAAACTGAGAATAAAGGTATGCGGTTTTCGCCGTATGCCTTTTTTCGTTTCATCATAGCAAAAAAAGACAGCCGATCTGACTGTCTCTTCTAAACACCCGCAACGGGAATCGAACCCATAACTAACCCTTAGGAGGGGTTTATTATATCCATTTAACTATGCAGGCTTATTTTCATTTCTCGTATATTATATCACACCGTTTCCGTTTTTACAAGTACTTTTTTTGAAAAATTACGGAAACGGCGCGATATAATTTTGTTTGATTCAGATTTTTTTAATCTACATTGATGCCTGCCGCCGCGAGTGTATTCACAAGCAGCATAGCGATGGTCATGGGCCCGACTCCGCCGGGAACGGGAGTGATATAAGAGCACTTCGGAGCCACGTTTTCAAAATCAACATCACCCGCAAGGCTTCCGTCACTCAGTCGATTTATACCGACGTCTATGACGACAGCTCCGTCCTTTACCATATCCGAGGTAACGAACCCGGCTCTTCCCACCGCGCTGACGAGTATGTCCGCCTGACCCGTTATAGCTTTAAGATCACGTGTATGACTGTGACACACCGTAACGGTAGCGCCTGAGTGAAGCATAAGCATCGCCATAGGCTTTCCGACGATATCGGATCTGCCGATAACTACGCAATGCTTACCGTCTGTTTCAATACCGCGATCCTTGAGCATATACATGATCCCCGCAGGAGTACACGGGGCAAACGTATATCTGCCCGTCATCACCTTTCCGACATTGACGGGATGAAAGGCATCCACGTCCTTGCTCGGAGAAATGGCATTTATGATATTCTCTTTGTTTATGTGCCTCGGTAAAGGAAGCTGCACAAGTATTCCGTGTATATCTTCCCTTTCATTAAGACATACGATCTCCGAGATAAGCTCGCTTTCGGAAACATCCCCGCTCATACGGATGATCTCGGAATAAATGCCCGTGTCCTCGCACGCTTTATGCTTATTTCTAACGTAAACGGCAGATGCCGCATCATCGCCTACGATTATCACCGCAAGACCCGGACGCGCTTTACCCTCGCCGACTGCCGCGCTTACCCTATCGGCTATCTTTTTACGAAGAGACGCCGATATCTCTTTGCCGTTTATCAGCTCATAATTTGCCATATCAATATTCCTTTATCCGTTATCGGAGTCGTCTTGTCCCTCACCGTAATTCGTCCCCTCGGCACCATCACTTGGGCTCGCGCTCGTTTCGGAGATATCCGTCGTCTGTTTTTCGGAAGTTTCTGTAACCGCACTCTCCGCAGAACTGTGCTCGGAGGTCTCGGTCTTGAATTGAGGATATGCCGCCTCATATGCGGCAGAGGCGAGCTTTTCTTTATGGAGCTTATAGAAATTGTAGGCAAGGATCACGGTTCCGCCGATGAAACAGCAGAAGCCGACCACCTGCGAAATACGGAAAGGCCCTACGTAAAGGCTGTCTGTTCTGAGTCCTTCGATAAACATCCTTCCGAAGCCGTACCAAGCAAAATACATATAAAGTATCTGACCGTTGAACTTTTTCTTCTGGTAACAAATGTTTATTATTATAAATCCGACAAGGTTCCAGAGAGATTCATAAAGGAAGGTAGGATGAAAATAGTACATTTTTGTACTGCTGTTAATGTTGGGAATAAGTCCCATACGCAAAAAGTACAGCGGACTTCCCTCCTCCACGACGTATCCGTAGGCTTCGCCGTTGAAAAAGTTGCCCCATCTGCCGAGTATCTGCCCTATCATTACCGCAGGTGCGGCAAGATCGTATACCTTAAGGGCATTTATCTTCTTTATTTTGCACACAACAAGAACGGTAAAAAATCCTGCTATGATCCCACCGTATATGGCAAGACCGCCCTCCCAGATCGCGATAACATCATAAAACGAATGATAAAGTCCGTCTCCGAGAGTCGTCAAAACGTAATAGGTCCTTGCCCCGATGACACCGAATATTACCGTGAATATCGTAACGTCCAGCAGATCGTCAAGTATTATCTTTTCGCGCTTTGAACGCGCATACGCGTAAATGAAGGCGAGTATGATACCGAAAGTTATGATAAGTCCATACCATCTTACCTCTACCGGCTTGCCGAACAGCGAGAAGCTGAACGCAACTTTATTGACTACGAATTCTTCGATCCCGAGTCCGGGAAATGATATCGTAACATTTTTGCTCATTTCTGTCTCCTTTGTATGTTTATTAATTTGATCGCTTCAATTTTACTGTTCCTGCGGATCATCGTCCGAGATCGGCTCGATCACCACAGTAGACATATATTCGGTGCAAAAGAATTTTTTCAGCACTCCGTAAACAAAGTCGAGCGTGATATCCTGCGTCTGCTTCATATAGCCGAAGGTATCCACCCCGTTTATAGCCGAGTCAAGCAACAGCTCCGATATCTCCTCTGTCGAATCAAAGGAGCCTATAAATTCCGAGTACACAACTCTGCGGCAACGCTCAAAATCTCCCTCATCTATGCCGTTTTCCTTTACAAGCTCGACATACTTGATCATTCTTTCCATAACGGCATCGGGATCGTCCGTCTCGGTAGATACTATCAGATTGGCAAACTGCTTGGTATACGCAAGCGAGGAGGAAAACCATGAGGAGATAAGCCCGTCCGAATAGAGCGAATTATAAAGCTCGCCGGAATGAGAGAACAACAGCTCGTTAAGTATCGAAAGAGCGATCTCCGTCCTTTGTCTTTTTCCGACATCCGCTTCGCCGTCCGTGATCTTGTATCCCGTGTATAGCAGTGGTCTCGTAACAGGCATCTCGGTCTTTACGAGAGGTGTACGTACAAATTCGCTTTCGTCAAATATATCCTCGCAAGTTACCGCCGCAGCTCTGCCGACCGCAGGGTTATCTTCGTTCAGTACCTCATCGGCAACCGCAACTACATCCGCGATCTCGATGTTTCCGCAAACGACAAGCACCATATTTGAAGCGCAGTAGTAGTCCCTCCAGCAATCATACATAAGCTCGGGAGTGATCTCTTTGATCGAATCCACACTTCCGCAAACGGCAGTCCTTACGGGGTTTTTATCGTACATAGCTCCGAGCAAGAGCTCGTAGCAACGATTATACGGATTATCCGCGTACATAAGGATCTCCTGACTTATTATGCCACGTTCCCTTTCAACGGATTCGGCTTTAAAGCATGGTTCGGTAACGAACGTAAGCAGCTCCGCAAGGCAAGACGAGAATTTTTCGTTGCAATTGAATAGGTAGACTGTACGGTTATGGGTCGTATATGCGTTTGAATCGGCACCGAGTGCCGTAAACCTTTCGAACGAATCGCTTCCGTCGCAATTTTCAAACATCTTGTGCTCCATAAAATGCGCCGTTCCGTCCGGAAGGATGTGTCTTTTTCCGTCGGTATCGAGATACTCGCAGTCTCCCGAGCCAAATTTTACGCAAAGCATTGCATAAGAGACGGTCATATCCTTTGGAAAGACAAATATCTCAAGCCCGCTTCTGTGCTTCACGTAGTAGTAATGCTCCGAGAGCAGGTCATTTTCCTTCTTGACCATATGCTCCGTCACATTTTTATCTCTTATATTATGATCATAATGATCCGAAATCGTCATATCTTTATTTAACTCCTTAGATCTGCCGCAAAGCGAGATCATTCTCCATCAAGATCGCATATATCGGCACTGCCGTCTCCCTTAACGGTAAACACAGAGCCCTTTTTGATGTGCGACGCCGCGCGCACAACATCGTCCTTGGTAACTCCATCGATCCCGTTAATGACATCATTTACCGTGATCCCCGGTGTCGTCAGCCATCTGCCGAGATAAAAATTCTCAAGGGACGCGGTGCTGTCCGCGATCTGCGAATATCCGAATTTAAGAGAAAGCTTGGCGGCATTCAATTCGGCATCGCTTATATTTCCGCAAGAGATCTCCGCAAGTTCACGATCTATGCTCTTTTCGGCAAGCTCGGCACGGTCGTGATCTATACCCAAATTTACCATAATAACGCCCGAATACACAGAATATGCCGCCGAGCAATAATAGCAAAGTCCGAGCTTTTCACGAACATTCATAAACAGCTTTGATGCAGGGCCGCCTCCGAATATCTCACAAAGCATCTGCATAGCATAGATATCCGCATCCTTAGCGATCAAATCCGTGCGGTAACCTATCGAAAGCTTGCTTTGCGAGAGCGGCATCTGTTCGGAATTTACCTTGACACGATCGGGCAAAGCGGCGCGCCTCAGCGCTATTTCGTTCGGGAAGGCACCGTTCGATGGATGTCTTGAAAGAAAATCAGACAGCGCATCAATAACCGTCCCCTTACCGTTGCCGATATAAAAGCAAACGTATCCGCAGTCATGCGTGACCTTTTTATAGTATTCGGTCAGCGCCTCGGCAGTTATGCTTTGCGTCCTTTCTATCAGCTCTTCAAGAGTAATATGTGCCTGTTCGCCCTCGGTAAGGTATTCGCGGCACCTCAGCGACGCGTACGCCTTGGCATTGTTTTTCTGAGCCCTCAGCGAATTAATTATATTGATCTTTTCACTTTCAACGTAATCGCCGCGCAAAAGTCCGTCCTCATCCGTCAGCGGCTCATAAATGAACTCTTCCGCAAATTCAACCGCCTTTTTTTCAAGGTCGATCCCATCATAAACGAATCTTTTTTCGAGCATCTCGCAAGTAAGACCGAGAAAATGATTTTCGGAGATCGAATATCTGCGCGCGCTCACCGTCATCGAATAGAGCCCGTCAAGATACTTGTTTATCTCTCCTACCGTGCGATGCTTTTTCGTGCCTCTTTGAAGCACCGAGAGCAGAAGATTGTTATAAGCAACGTCATTCAGCTCCGACGGGACCCGAAAGAGCACCGTCAACGACGAGAACTTAAATTTGTCTGTATCTATAACGAAAAGCTTGTGCGAGCCTGCGCCGAGTTGATATATATCGGGAATCATTACATCCTCTCCGTCAGCGTATAAATCGCTGACTTTATCACACTTAATAAACACTATTTTACACTTTTGTACTCATTTTTTCTACAACATATTATTGATAATATGTAAATCTCTCAAGGCACAAATACACATACAACGGAATATTCTGTTGTAAGGGCGACCGCTCGGTCGCAACAAAACATACGGAGGACACGTTTATGCCTGACATTGAGACATATCACGGCACGCTCAAGAAGGAACGTGCGTATTTTGCCGCGTCGAACAGCTATAAAGGATTTGTATCCTATTTCGATCAAATATTCAGGAGCAAAAGCATCACACACCTATACATAATAAAAGGCGGACCGGGAACGGGAAAAAGCCGATTTATGCGCGAGATAGCATCAAATGCCGAGGCTTACGGCGACCTTGTGGAATATTACTATTGTTCCTCGGATCAAAGCTCGCTTGACGGCATAATAGTATACCGCATACCCGACGGCGAAGCACCGTCCGCGTTCGCAGTCATAGACGGAACGGCGCCGCATTCCTTTGATACCGTGCTTCCCGGAGCACGTGAGGATATAATAGATCTCGGTCAGTTTTGGAACAAGGAGCTTCTTTCCGACTCTGCCGATGAGCTTGCACGGCTCGGCAAATTAAAAAGCGATCACTACGCACAGGCTTATCACTATCTCGGTGCTTCCCACTCGGTAAAAGTCATAACCGACAATATTTTAGATCCATTCGTGCTTTATGAAAGTATACACGAATACGCAAATGCGATAACTGACGGCATAGGATCAAAAAGTTCAAGGATCACACCCGCGCTAATAGATTCCATCGGCACACTCGGAGAGATACGCTACGATTCATTCTCGCCTTTTGCAGAGAAGATAATATACATAGACGACCTTTTCGGCTGTGCATCGTTGCTTATCGGTGCGATATTCAAAAACGCGCGTTCAAAAGGAGCGGATATGAAAGTTTCTTACGATCCCATTGAGCCCGATGAGATAAACGCATTATTTATAAACAACGGTGAGCTTGCCGTAATAAAATGCGACAGAGATATGAACTCCGAAACGGAAGGAGAGATCGAAAACACGGTCAGTATGAGAAGATTTTTGAGCTCTCCAATTCCAAAGGTAGAAAGGCAAAAGCTTCGCCATCTCTGCGAGATGAGACGCACCCTTGTAACTCTTGCCGTTTCCGAATTCGAACTTGCGGGAAAAGTACATTTTGAGATAGAGGGAACATATATCTCCGCTATGGACTTTGCTTCAAAAGAAAAATTCTCAGAAAGGTTCAGAAAGGATCTGTTTTAGGATATTTTTTTAAAAAAATCCCCCTTGTTTAGAAATATTTATAAAATATCTATTGAAAATATACACTAAAAGATGTATAATTGATTGATATATTTATGCGAATAAGAGTTTTCGCCATGATATTCTAACGGAGGTTAAAGTAAATATGAA
>CAYYND010000049.1:0-12582 GCA_964472845.1 uncultured Lachnospiraceae bacterium
GGATTATAAACACAGAAGCCGGGGTGCATCTCAAATGCTATCCTTGTAACGTGGTGAGACAATGCAAAAGCGGCAGCTTCCTTCCAATAAGGGATAAGCTTTTCATTCCACTGCCAATCAAGTATTTTAAGAAAATCCTCGGGCCAAGGGCATGTCACCCAGTTAGGATAAAGAGAGCTCTCGCTGTCACCGGGGCAGCCCGAAAAGGTAATGACGGTATCTACGCCCATCTTTTCCGCAAGGAGAACGGCTTCTCTGAAGTCCTTGTCAAACTCCGCGGCGATCTTTTTGTCGGGATGAAGTGCGTTACCATGGCAGGCAAGCGCACACACGGTGGTATCATATTTTTTCAGAGTTGCGATAAATTCGTTATATTTTGCGTCATCCGCAAGCAACTCCGCGGGATTGCAATGCTCCTTCCCGGGATATCCTCCCGCGCCGAGCTCAACTGTGTGAACGCCGAGCTCCGACAAAACAGACAGTGTCTTATCAAGCGAATAATTTCTATACAGGTTTGCAAGCACGCTAAGCTTCATAATTATGTTACCTCTTTCATTTATATTTTTGTTACACGGCAGATCCGTGCTTTAACAGCTTACGGATATATGATACACTATTTTGCTTTGGATTTCAAGTCTTTTTTTGATTTTTGCGGCAAAAAAACCGTCTTGAGGCAGAGAGGATGTATATTTGAACGTATATTTGTGCCTCGAACGGTCAAAAATATACTTGCATAGCTAATTTATCCATAATTCGATCATCAAACTATCACGAAAAGAGGACGGTAAAATGAAAAACAACAAACAAAAAAGAGTTTCAAAGACCTGTGAGTTAAGAAGGAAAAGTGCGCTGATGCTTGCCTTGACTTTTCTTATGATCTGGCTTGCGGCTATCGGCGCATCTGCGACGGTCAGCGGAAACGTCTCGGACAGCGACGGACTGATAGGCGACACGCTGACTGCTGTGCCCGGCGACAGCACGATGTCGGACGCGCCCATCGGCAGCGGAACGGGTACTCCGGCGGAATCCGTAACAAGGGCTCCGAGTCAGAGTGAATCCGTCACGAATGACGCGGTCGGTGATGACGACGCGGGAAGCATCGTCGGTATCATAATAGCCATCGTGATCATTGCGGCGGTAGTGATCATCATTATTGCGCTTATTCCAAAGAAGAGCTAAGAACGCTTTCGCCAAGACGGTTGGCGGAACCTTTTCCCTTGAAAGCACTCCCCCTTTCAAAAAGCTTTAAAGATAAGCCGATGCTTTTTGAAGTTTCACCTGCTTTTCCGAGCGACTGCACTGCATCTTTTTGTACGGTGGATCGGGATTAGCCGAAACCGATCGAAAGGCGAGGAGCACCGAGATCTTCAAAACGTCCGAAAAGCCCTCCGCGCGATGCGCGGAGGGCTTATACCGTTATCGATATGTAACAGTTCACTTATGATTGACCGGTTGGTGCAGCAGTTGTAACCGCTCCTTCAGTGCCGGATTCCCATTCATTATTATTTGATAATGCAAGAACAACAAACTTGCAAGGTTCAGTAATTGCTTTCTTTGCGAGCTCTTCTGAAGTATGAACCGTTTCTTTTACATTACCATTGATGACATTAACAAACTGTTTGTCGCTAACTTTTACAATTACAACCTCGTACACCGTTTTGCCATTTACATACTCGCCTGAAGCATATTCCGTATACGCATTTTTGGCGGTCTGCAATGCCGCGGCCACCTCTGCTTTTTCAATAACATTGCTGAACGTAGGAATAAGAACAGCCGAAAGAATCCCGATAACAGCAATAACAATTACAAGTTCGACTATTGTAAACCCCTTTTTTCTCCATTTTTTCATTTAATCAATCTCCTTTGAATTTGTTTGTGCTTAATCGTTAAAGATATCGCAAGTTAATTATAACACAAATTCTCGCGTATGACAACCCTTTTTTTAAAAAATTTAGCCGATAGAAAAATTTGGTCTGATTTTTTTGAGTTTTTCAGAACTTTTATCACGTTTTGCGCCATTCAGACTCGATAGTTATCAATTCTTTAGTGATCTTTCGCGGATACGAGATCTTTTTTCAAAACCTCGGTATCATAGGCACTCTCATTCACATATAATTCAGTAAAAGCTTACGTGAGGTAGAAGTTATGCGTTGTGTTAATATGCGGCATATGATCGGTATTGCGGCGGTATGCTTTGCCGCCGGGGTATTCTTTTCATTCATTTTGCCCGGCAGGATACTTGCCTTTATAGAGGCGGCGGCTCTGCTTGCGGCGGGAATACTGCTGTTTAAATAAAGGAGGGATCTCTATGAAGATCGTACTCGTCCGTTCCCCGGGATTTCTTGCGCCTATCCTCAGAAAGATGTTCGGCATAAGAAGATCATCGAAGAACAAATGACCGTCGGGGAAACGCAGGGACTTGTCGCATAAATACGCCTGTCCCGTCCTAAAAATATATCCGAGCCGCTTTTATCACGGGCTCGGATATATTTTTATATTATTATGCTTTTATGTTTATGCTTTTGCACATTCCGCTTTGGAAGCCGCGTGAGTTTCGGTTCACTCTGCGTCCTCTGTCTCGGTACCGTCGACGATGGGATCGTGACCGTTGGCAAGAGGCTTCATTGTCGGGAACAGAAGAACATCGCGGATATTCGTATTGTTCGTCAGAAGCATACAGAGTCTGTCCACGCCGAAGCCAAGTCCACCCGTAGGAGGCATTCCCTGCTCGAGTGCCAAGAGAAAGTCCTCATCGAGGCTTGCGTTTCCGACGCCCTCAGCCTGACGCTGGCGAAGCTGTGCCTCAAAACGCTCTCTCTGATCGATCGGGTCGTTAAGCTCGGAAAATGCGTTACCCATTTCCATACCGTTGATAAAGTACTCAAAGCGTTCTGTAAAGAGCGGCTTTTCGGGACTGCGCTTTGCGAGCGGAGATATCTCAACGGGGTATTCATAAATAAATGTCGGCTGAATGAGCTTGTCCTCGACAAATTCGTCAAACAGAGCCGCAAGAACGTCTCCCTTCGTGGAAGCCTCGCCCTTTTCAAGCTCGATATGATGCTTTGCGGCGACCGCACGAGCGGCGGCGTCATCAGCCCAATCGTTATAATCCTCGCCCGAATAAAGCTTGACTGCCTCAGCCATAGTATATCTCTTCCAAGGAGAGACCATATCTATCTGATTTTCGCCGTAAGGGATGATAGGAGTCTTACAGATCTCAAGTGTCATCTTACGATACATATCTTCGACGAGATCCATAATGTCCTCGTAGTTTGCATAAGCCTGATAAAGCTCTATCGTAGTGAACTCGGGATTGTGTCTTGTATCCATTCCCTCGTTACGGAAGATCCTTCCCACCTCATATACGCGTTCAAAGCCGCCTACTATGAGTCTCTTAAGGTAAAGCTCTGTCTCGATACGGAGATACATATCGATATCAAGTGCGTTATGATGTGTAACGAACGGTCTTGCGGATGCGCCTATCTCGATCGTTTGAAGGATAGGTGTATCTACCTCAAGGAAGCCCTTTGCGTTGAGATAGCTGCGCAGGAAGTTCATTATCTGACTTCTCTTTTCAAATGTGCTTCTGACCTCGGGATTCATAATAAGGTCGATCTCACGGTGACGGTACTTTGCGTCTATATCCTTAAGACCGTTGAATTTTTCGGGCAAGGGACGGAGCGCCTTTGAAAGTATCTCGATGCCCTGAGCGTGCACGGAGATCTCACCCGTTCCCGTTCTGAACACAAATCCCGTAACGCCAACGATATCTCCGATATCGTAATCCTTCTTGAAAGACATATATTCGTCAACACCGATATCGTCACGCTTTACATATACCTGTATCTCGCCCTCGCGGTCGGAAATATGAGTAAAGGACGCCTTACCCATAATTCTGCGTGACATAAGTCTGCCCGCAATGGACACCTGTTTACCCTCAAGCTCATCAAAATTTTCAATTATATCTTTTGAGTGCGCGATTACCTTGAACTGCGTTTTTTCATAAGGATTCTTCCCCTCTGACGTAAGCTTTTCAAGCTTCTGACGTCTGACGAGCTCCTGCTCCGAAAGAGAAATGCTCTGATTATCAGCCATAATACGGTCTCCTTTTATTTCTTTGCATATATGGTTATTATATCATATACACCGCAAACTGTCAATAGCAGTTTTTTAAGGTTTTGGAAATATTGCCTTAAGCCAAGTTTTTTTGCCCGAAAAAAGCGGAATATCGCAGCTTTTACGGCTTTTATATTGACATTTCGGAGAATATGTTGTATAATAAATTGTTATTATATATTGTGACAATGTTTGTGCCGAACAGAAGTAAGGGCGCTTGGCGATACATATCGACAAGCTGAAAGGAAAGCCGAATGAAGATACGATGCTTTTTATGTTCAACCGAATATGAGGCAAGCTCCGCCGCGGTTCCTTGTCCTTGCTGTCATATGACGCACAGCGTGAAAGAGAGCGACGCGGCACTTTGCCGCGGGCTTTACGAAGCTTCCAAGCAGATGCAGGAAAAGCGTTTCAACAAGGCGCGCCATATGTACCTTTCGCTCTGCCGAGAATATCCGGAGAGTTTCTATCCGTTTTTCGGTCTTGCGGCGTCAAAATATGGAGTAAGCATTGCCGAAGAGGACGGCGATTATGTTCCGAGATGTCTTTGCCCGACGGATGAAAGATTCACTGATTGTCCTTCATTCAGAAAGGCGTGTGCGCTTGCTGACGGAATATCGGCAGGTACCATAAGGCACGATACGGCGGTAACATCTCGCGGCACCGAGGACAAGAGGGCTCTGCTTCGAGCACTCGGCGAACGCATAGAGAGCGATCGTGCCAATGTAACGAAGCTTGCTTCTCTCATACCTTCTTACGATATATTTCTGTCGATAAACTACGAGCCGGATTCCAAGGACTACGATCGCACGGCAGACAGACTATATTACAGACTTACCGAGCAGGGCGGCAGAGTTTTCTTTGCGCCCGAAATAATCCCCGAGGCGGACGACAGGCACGCCGCTCCGTTCGTTTATCGTGCGCTTGAGACTTGCACACAGATGCTCGTCTATATCAGCGACGTTTCCGATATAGCAAGCTTCCGTTTACGCAACGAGATAACCCGTTACAGCGCGCTTGCGGCGGCGGGACTCAAGGACGAAAACAGTATAGTGGTTGCGTATTCCGGGATCAAAAAAGAGGATATTCCGCCTCAGCTCGCGAAATTTCCCAGCTTTGAGGTAAGAGGCGGCGGCAGAAAGAGCGAGCCGCTTCCGAAAGCGGATCTCGAGTCGGAATCAACATCACAGGATTCGTTGGAAGCAGCATCGGGAGTCGCCTCCGGGGTACTGTCCGAGGCCGCAGAGGAAACCGTTGACGAGAATATTACCGACGCCGAAGTACAAGCTGTACAGGTGGACGCAGAGACGGCTGAGGGAGGATTGGACACGGTCTCAAATGAGCCCAAAAGCAGATTTGACGGCATTGATATCGGCAGTATGCTTAGCAATGCTATGAAAAAATATATCAAGAATGTATCCGACAGCTTTTCGGAGCTTTCATCGAAGTTGTCCAAAAATGACGGCGAGGTCATCTCGGAGCAAGGCAGTGCTGCGCCGCCTAAATCCGAAGAATCGGAAAAAGTCGACGAAGGATCGGAGAAGACTTACGAATCGGATATACGGGTCTCGGAAGTTCCCGCCGAAGCGGAAGTCGAGATCGATACCGAAGCCGATGCTGAGATCGAAACCGAAGCCAAGGTTGAAGCCGAAGCGAACGAAGAGAAAGCCGAAGTCGAAACCGAAGTTAAAATTGAAGCCAAAGCCGAAATGGAGACCTCAGTCGAAATTGAGATCGACATCTCTGCCGACGTTGACACGGCAGAGGAAGCCGAGGTATCAGAGGCACCCGAAATGTCAGAGGTATCAAAGGTGCCCGAGGCGTCAGAGGTGTCAGAGACATCAGATGTGTCGGAGGTATCAGATGTGCTCGAGGTGTCAGAAACATCAGAGGTATCGGAGGAGCACGATCCCGTCGTGGAATCCGAGGAGCTCGATCAGGGCGGCGAGGAGCACTCGACCGTATCAAAAGACGAGGAATCGGTTTGTGCAAATGTCGATATAGAGATCCCGAGCTCGGAAAAAGAGGCTGTCGATGTCTCGGCAGACGATCAGGCGACAAATATAAGCACGAGTACGGAAAACGGCGAGGCGGTCGAGGAGAGTTCGGCGGCAACCAAGCCGAGAAAATCAAAAAAGCACAAGAAAGAAAAGGTCGTTCCTCAGCAGGCAGCTACGGCGAGCACGCGCAAAACGAAGATCGTCAACACGATATGCGTTTTTATCCTTATCGCCATAATCGGCGGTGCACTCACAGCCGTTCATCTTATGGGCTGGCTTTTTGCAGGGACGAACGGTCTTGAATATCAATACAAAAATAACGGTTACTACGTTACGAATTACAGCGGAAGCAGCACCAAGGTCACGATCCCCCAAATGTACAAGGGAAACAAAGTCGTGGGAATATCCGCGAACGCTTTCAGCGGAAGCCATATCGTCTCGCTGTCGATAGCTTCTTCGGTAACGGACTATGCAGAGGGATGCCTTTCGGGAATACAAGGGCTTGAAGAGCTATCCTTGCCTGCGCCGTCGTCGGGAATCGAGAATACGATCGACAGAGGATATTCTGATGTCAGCAAATCTCTCATAGGATATCTGTTTGGCGAAACGGCATATTCTGGCGCGTTGCCTGTTGATCAGACGACCCTGTTTAAGACTGTATATACCGCATATATTCCCGCAACTCTCAAAAAAGTAACGGTAAATCGCGGCAGACTCGAAAGCGGCGCGATTTCGGGAATAAAAAGCCTTGAAAAAGTAGTACTCTCCGACAAGGTAAGCGTCATCGAGCCCTATGCTTTTCGCGGCTGTGACCGTCTCGTGTACGCTGATATCGGAAACGGCACCATCTGCATAGGCGACTACTCATTCTACAACTGCACCTCTCTTGAAGAAATAAAGGGCGGCAGAAACATTTACGTTATAGGAAACTACGCATTATTCGGTTGTGCCAAGCTTTCTTCTTTTGAGTTTTGCAA
This sequence comes from uncultured Lachnospiraceae bacterium, assembly GCA_964472845.1. Classification (GTDB taxonomy): domain Bacteria; phylum Bacillota; class Clostridia; order Oscillospirales; family CAG-272; genus HGM12650. The sequence continues at coordinate 7,094 of CAYYND010000049.1, forward strand.
AAAAACGGTAAGTATCGGCGATTACGCATTCAGCGGTTGTTCGGAACTTGAAGAAATAAAGCTTCCCGAAGCACTTGAATCGATAGGTAATTACACTTTCAACGGGTGCACCTCGATAAAGGAGGCTGACATTCCGGCATCGGTAACGGGAACGTACGATGGTGTATTCTGCTCTTGCACTTCCCTTCAAACCTTCACGGGCGGTGAGAATCTTTCGGGATTCGGCAATGCGTTCTTCTACGATTGCGCCGCGCTTATGAACATCACTTACCCGTTTGCGGAAACATTTACCGCGATCGGTGACAATGCCTTCCAAGGCTGTATAGGCATTACTGCACTGTGTGATTCGCCTTATATCACATCGATCGGAGCATATGCGTACGTTCAGTCGGGCATTTCGGGAGATGTCGTTATACCGAGCAATATACAGTCGATAGGTGAAAAAGCGTTTGCGCTCTGCTCAAAGCTCACATCCGTGACCGTACCCGCCACAACCGCGCTCGGAGCAAGTGCTTTTGCGGGTTGTTCCGGGCTCGTTCAAGCGACGCTTGGACACGATACAGTTCCAAATTACTGTTTCTCGAGCTGTGATGCGCTCGAAACGATCACTCTTACCGCAGATGTTATCACTTTAGGGAATCACTGCTTTGATTCCTGCTCGTCGCTTAAAACCATACAAGGTTCCGAAAAAATAAGCGTCATCGGAGAGGCTTCGTTTGCATATTGCAGATTGCTCGAGGTACTTGATGTCCCCAATGTAACTCAAATAAACGCAAATGCTTTAGAGAACTGCAAGGGGCTGTCCCGGCTCGTTCTTTCCGACAAGCTTGAGCGGATCGCAGACTTTGCCTTCACCGGCTGCAACGGACTTGTTACGCTGGACATCCCGGCGAGTGTTAAGTACGTCGGCACGCACTGCTTTGCAAATTGGACCTCGTCTCAAACGATAAATATGCTTTACGGCGTCTCCACCGTAAATTGGCACATCTATTGGATGGAGCTTTGCCGAGCGCGCGTAGAATATCTCAGAAGCTGATCGCAAGGTACAAAAAAGCAAATCTTCAGTCGGCGAGCTCGTCGGCTGTATACATAGCGAAAGGATAGCAATTATGGCAATTTACATTCCCGAGGGTTACAGATCTACCCTTACCACGAGACAAACGCAGATAGCTATCAAAAAGGTCAAGGATTTTTTTGAAAGAGATCTTATGATACAGCTTAATCTCACCCGTGTTTCCGCCCCGATATTCGTTGAGTCGAACAGCGGTCTCAACGACACGCTCAACGGCTACGAGCGACCCGTAAATTTCTCTATTCATTCGGGTTCGGAATTTGAGATCGTTCAATCATTGGCAAAATGGAAGCGTATGGCGCTTCACAACTACGGCTTCAATGTCGGAGAAGGGCTTTACACGGATATGAACGCTATACGTCGCGACGAGGAAACGGACAATATCCATTCTATGTTTGTCGATCAATGGGATTGGGAAAAGGTGATAAGTCCCGATGAAAGGAACCTGGAAACGCTAAAAAGTGCCGTCAAGAGCATTTACAACGCGCTAAAACACACGGAAAACTATGTAGTTGATGATTATAACTTTATAGACCGGCTTCTGCCGAACAAGATCACGTTCGTTACGGCTCAGGAGCTTGAGGACAGATATCCCGATCTGACGCCAAAGCAGAGAGAATACCAAGCCGTTCGTGAATACGGTGCCGTGTTTATCATAGGCATAGGCGGTGCTCTCAGATCCGGCAAGCCCCACGACGGCAGAGCGCCCGACTATGACGATTGGGAGCTTAACGGCGATATAGTCGTCTATTATCCCGTGCTCGATATTCCGCTCGAGCTCTCATCAATGGGAATAAGGGTAGATCGCAACTCGCTCATCCGTCAGCTTGAGATAAAAGGATGCTTGGAGCGTCTGGAGCTTCCCTTCCACAAGGCACTTGCAAACGGTACCCTTCCCCTCACCATGGGCGGCGGTATCGGTCAATCGAGAATGTGTATGTTTTTCCTGCGCAAAGCTCACATCGGAGAAGTTCAATCGTCTTTCTGGCCTGCCGATGAGGTTGCAGAGTGTGAAAGGCGCGGTGTTAAGCTGCTTTAAAAAATCAATCAGAATAAGGAATGGACGAGGTTTTTCGGGGCGCCGCCACGAAGCCCCGTCCACCTTTTTTTAAAAATACAGAGCTGAAAAATTTTTCCACCTTTTTTTGAAAAAAGGTGGAGCCAAAAAACTTTACAAAAAAACAAAAAGTTCTTTTAAAGTTTTTGGGAGGTGCGGAACCCTTTTTTCAAAAATGGTTCTGCAAAAAACTTCCGCTTTTTCTTTGACCAAGTAGGCGCAAAGAAAAAGCTTAGCAAAAAGAAAGCGCCATAGAGAGATTTCGCCGTCTGCGGACGGCGACGAGGGCTTCGCGCCCTCGACCGCGCCGCCTTTTGAAAAAGGCGGGCGAAAATTTTACAGAAAAAAGCAAAAAATTCTTTTAAAGTTTTTGGGAGGTGCGGAACCCTTTTTTCAAAAAGGGTTCCGCAAAAAAAGCCTTCCGCAAATTTAATCACACAAAAAAACAACTTCCGACAGACCCTAAGATCCGTCGGAAGTCTTTTTTTGATTTTTTATCAGAATATGATAATTATCAGCTGAGAAACGAGCACTACCGCGATAAGAGATATCGGATAGGTTGCCGCATAAGCCGCCGCAACATCCTCGGTCCCCGCAACATTGATCAACGTACCGAGCGCAGGGGTTGACGTCATACCGCCCGTAATAGATCCGAGATTGTTAAGCAACTTCATCCTGAGCACGTACTTAGCAAAGAAGAAGCCGAGTACCATCGGAAGCGTTGTCATAACGATACCGTAAAGGAAGTATATGGGCTGGAAGTATTTCACAAAGTTTGCACCGCCGGCAACGCCCGCCCCGATAAGGAAGAGCATCAAGCCGAATTCGCGGAACACTTTAAGCGTTCTATCGCTCGGCATAAGATTGATAGCATACTTTTTACCGAGAGAAATACGCGAGAAGTGACCGAATATGAGTGCAACGAGCAAGCATCCGCCGGTCGTTGTAAGCGAGAAATTGCCGATCTTAACAGCTCCTGCCAAGATACCGAGTACTGCCGCAAGCGAGAAAGGCATAAGCCCGAAGCCGTCAATATCTATGAGCGTGCCTGTAAATGCTTTTTTTGCTTTGGTATCGCCATCCGATGCCTCGCTGATATTGGCTCTTTCTACATTCATATCCACGCGCATAATTCTCGGAATGAGCTGAACAAAGAGGACTACACCTATAACGCCGAAAAGATACGCGATACCGTAGCCTACCGAAACAACGCCTTCAAGCTCCGCTCCCACTGCTTCTTTGGAAGCCGAGAAAGCCGGAGTCGAGGTAAGCGAACCCGCAAGCAGTCCTGCCATAATAGCCACAAGCTCATCCGAGTCAAGGGATGAGAAGTTACCTTCTAATAAAAGGCAGATAACGCAAGCAATACCGCCCGACAGAATTATTATAATTCCGAGAACGATATAAGACTTGAAATTTTTAACGAAATTGCTGAAGAATTTCGGACCTGCGATAAATCCGACCGAAGTTACAAAGAGGATAAGTCCCATATTTTCAACGATCTTAAGCGCGTTGGAAACGTAGGAAACTCCGTCTATCATAAACTGTTCCGAAAGCGTATTGTAGAAGAAGCATCCGTAAAGAAGTGCAACAATGAACACGCCCGCAGTTCCGAGGGAAATACCCTTTATGGTTATTCTTCCAAGAAGATATCCGAGTGCTGCTATGGCGAGCACGGAAAACATCAGGAAGGACACGGTCTTCACCGTGAGGATTCCACCGAAAATAGACATAATACAGAATTAACCTCCTGAATACTAAGTTTCAATCAAAGATCTCAGAAGGGTTTCTTGTCTAAGCCGCTTCCGTGCGTGTAAACGGGAAGAAGCTTGGGAGATACCTTATCCGAAACGATGCCTGCCGCTTTCATCTCTTTTGCAAAGTTTGTAACATGTGAAAGTGTCAGCTTGCCGACCTTTGTCGTTTTTGACTTTTCAGCCGCCTTTGTACCTGCTATTCTACCGAATACGATGATATCGAGAAGCGAGTTACCCATAAGTCTGTTCTCGCCGTGGATACCGCCGACCGCCTCGCCTGCAACATAGAGGTTCTCAACGTCCGACATAGCGTCTGCATTTACCTTGATGCCGCCGTTCTGATAGTGAAGCGTGGGATATATAAGGATAGGCTGTTTTCTCATATCGATATTGTACTTGAGGTACATACGGAGCATTGCAGGAATTCTCTTTTCGATCGTTCCCTCTCCGTGGATCTGCTCTATCATAGGTGTGTCGAGCCAGATACCGTATCCGCCTCCGGGAACGGGAACGCCCTTTCCTCTTGCCTTACATTCACGAATGATGGAAGCTGCGGAAACGTCACGCGTTTCAAGCGGGTGCATAAACGCCTCGCCCTCTGCGTTGACAAGCATAGCGCCTATCGAACGAACCTTTTCCGTAACAAGTGCGCCGAATATCTGCTCGGGGTATGCAACACCCGTGGGATGATACTGAAGCGTGTAGGCATAGATCAAAGGTGCGCCTACTCTGTAACCGAGCACAAGACCGTCAGCCGTTGCGCCGTAATGGTTCGAGGTCGGGAAGCCCTGATAGTGCATTCTTCCGGCACCGCCTGTTGCGATGATGACCGTTTTTGCACGTGCTACCATAAGCTCGCCTGTCTCCATATTCATAAGGACTGCGCCTGCTGCCTTGCCCTCATCGTCGAGTATGATCTCAACTGCGGCAGTAAAGTCAACTACGGGAATACCTCTATTGACGACCTCGTCGCGAAGCACTCTCATAATTTCAGCGCCCGTATAGTCCTTTGCGGCGTGCATTCTCTTACGCGAGGTTCCGCCGCCGTGGGTCGTTATCATATTGCCGTCCTCATCCTTATCGAAGAGAACGCCGAGATCGTTAAGCCATTTAACGGCATCGGGGCCCTTCGTTACGAGCTGTGAAAGAAGCTCGGGAATGTTCTTGAAGTGACCGCCGCCGAGAGCGTCGATATAGTGCTGAGCGGGAGAGTCATTCTCCTTGTCAGCTGCCTGAATACCGCCCTCTGCCATCATAGTGTTAGCGTCGCCGTGGCGAAGCTTTGTAACGATCATTACGTTTGCGCCGGATTCGTGAGCCATAATAGCCGCAGAAGAACCTGCACCGCCGCCACCGATAACGAGAACATCTACATCATAGTCGATCTTCTTCAGATCAACATCGCGGGGCTTGATACGGCTGTTTGCCTCGAGCAGTTCAGCAAGCTCGAGCGGTACCTTCTCGCCCTTGTTAGGGCCGATCTTAAGGGTTGTAAACTGCGATTCGATGTGATCGGGATGGAATTCAGCCAAAAGCTTTTCCTTCTCGTCAGCAGTCATTCTTCGGGGCTCCACGCCTATTCTGGAGGCACGGGTAGCTTCCA
>CAYYND010000050.1:0-12276 GCA_964472845.1 uncultured Lachnospiraceae bacterium
GTTATATATAGTCTGCTCCTTTGTCTGCAAGAGCGTAGCATCCTTCGATGACTATTGCCGATACAAGAAGCAATCCGAAGGATGCTACGCTCTTGCAGACAAAGGAGCAGACTATATATAACATTGCAAGTATCACTTTCGTTCTCGGATCAAGAGAATGTATGAGCGATCTCGCGGGATAATACTGTCCGAGTGTAATAGATCTCATTTCTGTTGAAAAACTTCCTTTTTCGTTAGTGAAATTAAATAGTTTATGTTGAGGCTTTATTTTCCTTCAGCAAGGCATCAAGCTCCGATATTGCCCTTTCAACGGTATATATACCGTAAGGAACGTCGTAGCCGTCGTCTCTTATCCGTCTCATAAGCCTTGTGACCTCGGGAACATCAAGCCCCGCCGCTATGATATCATCCTCATGTGAAAATATCTCGTCTGCCGTACCGTGCATAATGACCTTTGAGCTTGCCATTACTATGATATCGTCACAGTACATCGCCATATCCTCCATACTGTGGCTTACTATTATGACAGAACAATGATTTCTTCTCTGATAATCGACAAGTCCTCCGAGTATCTGCTTTCTACCTATCGGGTCAAGTCCTGCGGCAGGCTCATCGAGCACAAGAACCTCGGGGCGCATCGCCATAATACCGGCGATAGCTACACGCCGCTTTTGTCCGCCCGAAAGCTCAAACGGAGATTTTTGCATTATCTCCTCATCTACTCCCGCAAAGCCCGCCGCTTCTTTTACACGTTCTGCGATCTCCTCGGGGCTGAGTCCGATGTTTTTGGGTCCGAAGGCTATATCCTCGCCGACCGTCTCTTCAAAAAGCTGATACTCGGGATATTGCATAACGAGACCTACCTTGTATCTTACCGTGGTTATCTCCTTTGGCTTTTCCCAGATATCCTTGCCATCGAGCAGTACTCTGCCCGACATAGGTCTTATAAGTCCGTTCAGCAGCTGAACAAAGGTCGATTTTCCCGAGCCCGTGTGTCCGATTATTCCCGTAACAGTATCGGAGCTTATATCTATGCTTACATTGTCAAGTGCGCACATTTCGTAAGGCGTACCTTTGCCGTACGTATATGACACACCGTCAAGTCTTAGTTTGGTTTGTTTATCTGACATTTCTATTTCTTCCAATTGAACAGAATTATTTTTTGATATCCGAGATCAATTTCTCTATCGTTTCGGCGCAAGCTTCGGGCTTTGCTATACTTCCGTTTGCCTTGTAGCCAAGCTCTCTGAGTCCGAGAACTATTGCCGTACTCTGCGGCACATCAAGTCCGCATCGTTCAAGAAGCTCTTTGTCATTGAAGATCTCGTCGGGCGTTCCTATTGCAGCAACCTCGGCAGTATCAAGAACTATGATCCTGTCGGCAAGTGCCGCCTCATTCATATAATGAGTAATAGTTATGACCGTGATACCGTGCTCCTTGTTAAGCATTTCAATGGCATCGAGCACATCTCGCCTGCCCTTGGGATCGAGCATAGCCGTCGATTCATCAAAGATGATACATTCCGGCATCATCGCGATAACACCGGCGATCGCTATACGTTGCTTTTGTCCACCCGAGAGTCTGTGCGGCTCGTGATGTGCGTATTCGGTCATTCCGACCGTCTTAAGAGCCTCGTCCACACGTCGGCGTATCTCATCCGAGGGAAGTCCGAGATTCTCAGGTCCGAAGGCAACATCCTCCTCAACTATCGTAGCCACGATCTGATTATCGGGATTTTGCTGAACGAGTCCTATCTTTCGTCTGACCTCGAACATACCGTCTTCCGTAAAATTCTCGTCCGTTATATCGACGCCGTCTATATATATCTTTCCCGAATCGGGCTCAAGAAGCATATTCAGCAACCGCGCAAATGTAGATTTACCTGAGCCGTTATGACCTATAACAGATACATATTCTCCCTTTGCTATCTCAACGCTGACGTTTTCAAGCACCTTTACGCTCCTGCCGTCGTCCTCGTCGTAAGAGAAGCAGAGGTTTTCTGTCTTTATAAAAGGCATATCCATCGCTATCTTTTCCTTTTACGTTCCTATTCTGCATTGTTTATTTTAATTCACGATCGTTTTTCCGCGGTCCATCTTACCGATGCCCCGCAAGGAAGCACTCCGCCCGTAAGCGTAACGGGCAGACCGATCTCGTCCGCCTCTGTCCTGCCGCGATATCCTCTGAGTCGAAGATCCAAGACATACCTCATAGTCGAGGCAGAGAGCCCCGTCGTGTACGAATTTATCAGGAAGAAGAGCGGATCATCCGAAAGCACCTTTGACGCAAGTGCTACGAAATCGTCTATGCAATCCTCAAGCTGCCACACCTCTCCCGACGGTCCTCTTCCGTATGAGGGGGGATCCATAATTATACCGTCGTACCTGTTTCCGCGTCTTATCTCACGCTCAACGAATTTTCTGCAGTCATCCACTATATATCTTATGGGAGCCTCCTTCAGACCGCAAAGTGCGGCATTTTCCTTTGCCATAGCCACCATTCCTTTGGATGCGTCAACGTGCGTAACGGAAGCTCCAGCTTTAGCGGCGGCTACCGTTGCGCCGCCCGTGTATGCAAAGAGGTTCAGTACTTTAATGGGTCTGCCTGCGTTTCTTATAAGAGAGCCGAACCAATCCCAATTCACCGCCTGCTCAGGAAATATACCCGTATGCTTAAAGCCCATGGGCTTAAGCGTGAATTCGAGGTCACCGTATTTTATGTTCCATTGTGAGGGAACGTCATTTTTTATCCACTCTCCGCCGCCCTTCGACGAACGTCGATAGATGGCATCTGCTTTTTTCCAGGCCGGATGCTTTTTCTCGCCGTGCCAGATTATCTGAGGGTCGGGACGTATGAGAATGTAATCTCCCCAACGCTCGAGCCTTTCTCCGTCAGAAGCATCAAGAAGCTCATAATCCTTCCAATTCTCGCTGAACCACATATCTATGTATCCTTTCGGTATCTTGTTTGATTTTAAGTTTCGTTACTTATTATTTTTGATCGCTCTTGACAGGCGCGAGCCCGAGCTGTGAGCGTGGCAGATGGCTATTGCAAGAGCGTCTGCGGTATCGTCGGGCTTCGGCGGGTTTTTGAGTCCGAGCATCATCGTAGTCATAGTTATCACTTGCTTTTTTTCCGCGCGACCGTATCCGACGACAGCTTGCTTGACCTGAAGCGGCGTATATTCAAATATCTCCACGCCGTGTGTCACCGCACTGAGAATGATCACCCCTCTCGCCTCTGCTACTACAATACCTGTTTTTTGGTTCGTATTCCAAAACAGCTGTTCTATCGCCATACAATCGGGTGTATACTTTACTATTATGCTGTTAAGCTCGTCCCAAATTATCTTGAGCCTGTGTTCTACGGGCATACCCGCCGGTGTCGTGATAGAACCGTAGTCAATGGTTTTAAAATGTGAGCCGTCGTAATCGAGAACTCCCCATCCCACGATGGCGTATCCGGGGTCTATTCCAAGTATTATCATTTAAATCTCCGTTCAACTGTTCCTGATACGTAAATATCCGAAGGGATACTGTACCAAGATAATATTATACCATAAAAGTACGCAACTGTCAAATATTATTTTATTTTTTTGTAAATCTCTGCGTTTTCGCACAAATCCGCATTTACAAAATTAAGTATTTGTGATATAATTATATATAATATCGTTTTTCGGAGCAGCACATATGGAAATATTAAAGATCTCGGTCGGAGACCGAGTTGAGCTGAAAAAGCCGCATCCCTGCGGAAGCAAAACATTTGATATTTTGCGCACGGGCAGTGATGTAAGGATAAGATGCACGGGCTGCGGACGTGATATGCTTTTCGACAGGCTCAAATTTGAAAAAGCGGTTAAAAAGGTCATTTTGAAAAAATCGGAGAATTGACATAAATAAATCAAAAGTAAAGTAAAGAAGAGAAAGAAAAGGAGTGTCTGTTTATGGACAAAAGTCGAAAGATCCCAACGCTTGATAACGATCTCAACGGAAACGAAAGCAAGGGATTAAAAAAATACTTCAAGATGCTTAACAAAAAGCTCACGCCGTTTTTCGGAGAATACGGCTATCTGTTTTATGCCGGGCTTATTCCGGCTGTGATCATGTATCTCATCTACGTGGCACACGGCACATATCCTTTCGGAGATGAATCCGTGCTCGTCCTTGACCTCAACGGTCAGTACGTTTACTTTTATGAGGCAATAAGAAATTCCGTGTACGGCGACACATCCCTTCTCTACTCTTTTTCACGTGCGCTCGGCGGTGAATTTATGGGGATCCTTGCATATTACGTTGCTTCTCCGTTCACCTATATCGTTTGCCTCTTTCCTCAGACAAGGATACTTGAGGCGCTTCTGACAATTTTTCTCCTCAAGACCGCCCTGCTGGGTATCACCTTCGGCTTTTATCTTCACAAGACAGTCAAGGATCTCGGAAAGGTTCAAACGGTCGCCTTCAGCATACTTTATGCGCTCACGTCGTACGCGGTGGTTCAGCAACACAATTCTATGTGGATCGATGCCGTTATCTGGCTGCCGGTGCTTACCTATTGCATAGAGCAACTGATAAAGCACGGCAAATTTAAGGGATATGTATTCTTCCTTGCACTTGTTCTTGTAAGCAACTACTACATCGGATATATGATGTGTCTTTACACGGCGGCGTATTTCTTCTATTACTACGTTGCCAAAAACCGTGACTGCGAGAACAATCCGCACGGTGAGAAGCGTCATTTTTGGAAATCATTTATGAGGATAGGCGCCTACTCGGTGCTCGGCGCGGGAATTGCCGCCATAATCATATTTACGGCTTATTACTCACTTACCTTCGGAAAAAATACCTTCTCAACGACAAATTGGAAATTGACTCTCAGGTTTGACTTTTTGCAGTTTATCGGCAAGCTTCTGCCCGGATCGTATGACACTGTACGTCCAGAGGGCTTCCCGTTCGTTTATTGTGGCGTCATCACGCTGATCCTTGCGCCCCTGTTCTTCATCTCCAAGAAATACAATAATCACGAAAAGATAGCCGCGGGAGCTATGATAACATTTTTCCTTATCAGCTTTTCTTTCAGTACTATCGACCTCATTTGGCACGGATTTCAGCGCCCCAATTGGCTTAACTACCGTTACAGCTTTATGTTCTGCTTCTTCCTTTTGGTGCTTGCGGCTAAAGCCTTCAGCGATATCAAAAACATCGGCGCGAAACCGATATTCATATCTTCCTGCATACTCGGTATCATCGTTATGATACTCCAAGCGCAGGGCTATGAATATGTAAAAGACTTTGAGACCGTATGGTTCTCCGCGGCTTGCATAGGTCTTTACCTTATAGTGCTTTGCGTTACAGTCAAAACGAAATTCAAAAATAATGTAGCCATCATTATGACCGTTATCATATGTATGGAGACCTTCGCGAACGGCGTTCTCAATATGTACGAGCTCGACTCGGACGTCGTATATTCCGGATACAGCAAGTACAATAACTATTTTGCCGAGATACGTCCCGTTGTTAATATGGTACAGGAAAACGATAAGTCTTTTTACAGAATGGAAAAGACTACTTTCAAGAAAACGAATGACAATTTTGCGTTAAATATGAGAGGACTTTCCTGCTCGACATCCACGCTTAATAAAGAGACTATCGCATTCCTTAACGCTATGGGCTATGCTTCAAAATCCCATTGGTCAAAATACCTCGGCGGTACACCCGTAAACGACTCCATACTCGGACTCAAATACATTGTTTCAAAGGACGACCTTTCGGAATACTACGAAGCGGCGTATACCGCTAACGGCTACACGGCTTATCTAAACCCGTATGCGCTTTCGATCGCCTTCGGAGTAGATGCGGACGTAAAAGAGATCAAGGACGAGAAATCGTTGACACTTTCGGACAGCGGATATATGAATCCTTTCGATGCGCTCAACGCGCTTGTTACCGCTATGCTCGGAGAGGACAAGCTCGTGCAGGTATTCGTACCGGTAAAGGTCTCGGATATAACCAAAAGCAATTTAAAGACTTCACCGGTTGCGGGATATACAAAATACGAAGCCGAAAATACGAGCTCCTCCGCAACATTATCGTACACATTCGAGCTCCCCGATTACAGCGGAGAATACTTCCTCTACCTCCCCGGTGTTTATCCGCGCGAGGTCAAGCTTCTGGCGAACGGCACCGACAAAGGCACGTTCTACGGAAATGAGACGACAAGGATCGTATCGGTCGGCACTTACGAGGCAAATTCTACGCTTAATCTGAAAATGACTCTCAAAAACAGTTCAAACAATCTTTTCATTAAGAATAACCAGAATTGCCTGTACTATATAGACAGAGAGGTATTTGAATCGGCAATGTCAAGGCTTGCCGAGATGCAGCTCATCGTTGACGAAAACTATACGGAAACCTACATCTGCGGAACATTTACGTCTCTCGGCAACGATCAAACGGTGCTTACTACCATACCTTACGATGAAGGTTGGCACCTCAAAATAGACGGAAAGGATGCCGAAATATACAAATCCCTTGATGCTTTGATCACGTTCGACATCGAAGATGCGGGCGAGCACTATATCGAGCTCACCTATAAGCCCACGGCGTACGTTTTGGGGCTTACCGTATCCCTCGTATCCCTTACGCTGTTTATTCTCCTGATAATATTCGAGAAGAAGCTCAGATCCGTGCCCGTGATAAGAGTTCTGTTTGAATGTTACGCGCCCAAAAAGGATGCAGAGCTCGAAAGTGCCGAATTCATTCCCCTTCTGCACGATACGGAAGATGAGAGCGAGGACGAAGGAAAAACAAGTGAAGCTGATAAAGAAGACGGCGAAGAATTCTCGGATGATAACGGATCGGAAAGCCAAAGCGAATTGAAGGATGGAAATGTGACACAAGAGGATCCGAAAGCCCAAAGCTCTGAGGATCAATGATACGATCATTTTGAAACGGAGACAGATCAAATGTTTTATTATTTAAAAGGCGCGCTCGCAAAGCTCGACATCAATTTTGCCGTGATAGATTGCGCAGGCGTTGGTTACAAATTGACAATAAGCGGAACATCGCACGAGACACTCGGCAGAAAGCTTGCAGAGGGAAGCGAGCCCGAAGTCAAGCTCTACACTCACCTTGCCGTTCGCGAGGATGACGTCGAGCTTTTCGGATTTGCCACCGAGACAGAGCTCTCGACATTCAGAATGCTCATTTCGGTCTCCGGAGTCGGGCCGAAGGCAGCTATGGCAATACTTTCGATCCTCACCCCCGAAAAATTTGCGCTGGCGGCTTGCACGAATGACACCAAGGCTATCTCAAAGGCAAGCGGAGTCGGTGCCAAGACGGCTGCCAGAATAGTGCTTGAGCTTCACGACAAGCTTCAAAAGCAAATGGATGTCATTCCACAGGTCGAGCTGCTCGATACGGCGAATGGGGCGGTCGGTACGGGAATCAACAAAGGCAAGCTTGCAGAGGCACAGGATGCGCTTATGGTGCTCGGATATTCAAGATCCGAGGCATCGTCCGCTCTGAAGAATATTGACGCCACGGGACTTGATCTTGAAGGCATCATAAAGGCAGCGCTTAAAAATCTTATGCGCATATAAGACTTTGAAAATTCTATCGGAAAGGTATATCAAACTGCTATGATCGACAATTTTGATTTTAACGAGACCGATTATGAAAATCGAATAGTCAGCTCGACCTATTCCCCCTCGGACTCGGAAACCGAAAGCTCGCTTCGTCCGAGAAGGCTCGATGATTATATCGGTCAGGAAAAGGTCAAGGAAAATCTGAGGATCTACATCGAGGCGGCGCTCAAGCGCGGAGACACGCTCGATCACGTACTGCTTTACGGTCCTCCCGGACTCGGAAAAACCACATTATCAAACATTATAGCCGCAGAGCTTGGTGTAAACATAAGGATAACCTCGGGTCCCGCTATCGAAAGGCAGGGCGATCTTGCGGCACTTTTGACCAACTTAGGCGAGGGAGATGTTCTTTTTATAGACGAGATACACCGTCTTTCCAAAACGGTAGAGGAGATCCTTTACCCCGCTATGGAAGACTTTGCTCTCGATATTATAGTCGGAAAAGGTCCGTCGGCAAGAAGCATACGCATAGATCTTCCGAAATTCACGCTGATAGGGGCGACCACAAGAGCAGGTCAGCTTACAACTCCGTTACGTGACAGATTTGGCGTTTTGTTCAAGCTCGAGCTTTACACAAACGAGGAGCTTGCTACCATAGTAAAGAGAAATGCTCAAATACTCAATTATCCCATCACGGACGACGGAGCTAACGAGATAGCCTCACGCTCACGCGGGACTCCGCGTATTGCGAACAGACTTTTAAAGCGCGTCAGAGATTTTGCGCAGGTCCAAGGCAGTGGTACCATTGACCGCGAGATAGCCGACTATGCCCTCTCGAAGCTTGAGATAGATGCGCTCGGACTCGATACGACCGACCGACGTATGATGGAAACTATAATAAAGTATTACGACGGCGGACCCGTAGGTCTCGAAACACTCGCCGCTACCATAGGCGAGGAAGCCATTACCCTTGAGGACGTTTACGAGCCTTATCTGCTTCAGATAGGTTTTATAAGCCGAACTCCGCGCGGAAGATGCGTTACCCGTCAGGGCTATGAGCACCTCGGTCTCAAAGCTCCCGAAAGACGCACTCAACAATCATACGGTGCAAACACAAGCGCGGGCGGAACACAGCTTGGATTATTCGACGGCAACAAAGCCGATACGAACAAAAACGAATAGATATACAATATTTCAAAGGAGATATAATATGTCCAACAGCAAAAAAAATTCTTTCATTTCTTCAATGATAATAGCCTCGATCGGGCTTGTTATCGGCATAATCATCGCGATCTTGGGTCCAAAGCTTCTTGATCTTGCGTTTATAATTCTCGGCCTATTTGTCATAATAGACCATCTGCCCTCACTTATCTCATCGCTTGCAAACATAAATGACAAGCAAGCGCTCGTTGTTTTCATACTGTCGGCTTTATCGATAGTTGCGGGATTCGTTATGATGTTCTGGCACGAGGGGATCTTTATGATACTCGTAGGCATATACCTGCTTGCCCTTCCGATATACAGAATCGCCATCGCCCCCGACAAAAAGCTCCAGCTTTCAGCCGATCTCGGATCACTGATCCTCGGTCTAGTACTTATACTCGTAGGCCCCGGAAGCATAATCTTTTACGCCGGCATCACGCTTATAGTACTGTCGGTCGCATATGCCATTTATGCACTCTGGGTATACATCAAATGATCGGATAATTATTCAAAACGATAAATAAAAGACCGCTCGGCAAGCCTAAAAGCGGTAACGGATACGAATCTGCTCTCGCAAATTCGTCCATTACTGCCCGCTCTTGCCGAGCGGTCTTTTATTATTTACGCGACGCTTCCCTTTTCGAAAGCATCGGTCTTGATCATTTCTTCTTTTTGAAAACGATAGCGCACCATCCGTTATCGACTATCTCCTCAACGACCTCGAAACCGTTTTCGTCAAGTGCCGTTACAACGTCGTTCTGCCTCTCAACTATTATACCGGAAGCAAGAATAACTGCGTCATCGTTCATATATCTTTCGATATCCGAAGAAAGTCTGATAACGATATCGGCAACGATATTTGCGCAAACGATATCGTATTTTCCGCCGCTGAGATCCACCTGCTTCAAAAGATCCGACTGATCGCAGGTTATGTTCGTTTGCCCACTCTTTTCGATGTTTTCACGGGCTACTCTGACAGCAACAGGATCGATGTCATATGCGGCGCACTCTTTGGCACCGAGCTTTGATGCGAAGATAGCAAGTATGCCGCTTCCGCATCCGACATCAAGCACTCTCATTCCCTTCTTGACATACTTTTCAAGCAATTCTATAACAAGTCGTGTTGTTTCGTGTGTACCCGTACCGAAAGCCATACCGGGATCCATTCTTACCACTACATCATCGGGAAGCGGCGTATATTCTTCCCATGCGGGAACTACCATCAT
Organism: uncultured Lachnospiraceae bacterium; assembly: GCA_964472845.1. Classification (GTDB taxonomy): domain Bacteria; phylum Bacillota; class Clostridia; order Oscillospirales; family CAG-272; genus HGM12650. The sequence goes on from CAYYND010000050.1 coordinate 10,010, forward strand.
ATGCTTACCGATCCTTGTCGGCTTGTAATATTCCTTCCACGAATTTGCCCAATCCTCTTCGTTTACTCCGATGACCTCTATTTTGCCTTCGATCCCCTCGGCGGTAAGCCTGTCTTTGATAAAAGCGACAGCATCTGTGAAGGGGGCTTCTGCGGGCAGATAGACCGAAACCGCGATAATGCTCTTGTCTGCATTGAGGATACTGTCCTCTATGAGGTCTCCGTAACAGGTATCAAGGCTTACGTCACTGTAATCCTCGATCATAAGATTGGTATCTATCATACTCATAATTGAGGTGATCGTATCGTAAAGTTCGGTTTTTACCGTTACTTTGATCTGTGTCCAAGCTTTATATTCTTCCGTCATTTTGATCTTCCTTTAATCTTAATCTCATTTATCTCCGAAGATCCTTTTAAAGAATCCGGATTTTTTGCTGTAATTCGAATTGGTTGCCGTACTGTCAAATTCACGTACGATATTCTTTTGCTTCTCCGAAAGCCCTCTCGGTATCTCTACATTGACCGTAAATATAAGATTGCCGCGCTTCGATGGGGTATTGACGAAGGGTATTCCCTTATCCTTTACCGTAAATGTCGTTCCGGGCTGTGTCCCCTCGGGGATAGTATACTTGACCGTGCCGCCCTCCAACAAAGGAACATCTATTTCGGCACCGAGGATCGCCTGTGTTACGGTTATCGGTATATCACAGTAAAGGTTGTTTCCGCTACGCTTGAACATACTGTGGGAACGTACTCTTATCTCTATTATAAGATCACCGGATTGACCCGATCCGCGTCCGCTGTCGCCCTTGCCCCGAAGAATAAATCTTCCGCCATCGTTGCTTCCCGCAGGAATATTCACGGTCTCGGTAACCGTGGATCGAATGTATCCCGTTCCCTTGCAGGATGAGCAAGGATTGGTTATTATCTTACCCGTTCCGCGGCATTTGTCACAAACGACGGTCTGTTGGAACTGAAGTCCGCCAAAATTATTTACAACACGCTTCTGACCGCTTCCGTGGCAATCGGGACAAGTCGTAGGCTGAGAGCCGTCAGAGGTTCCGGAGCCGGAGCACTTTGAGCACTTCTGAATCCTTTGATATTTAACATCCTTCTTACATCCGAACGCCGCTTCTTCAAAGTTAAGCGTTATGCTTACACCTACATCATCGCCTCTTTTGTTCGGATTTCTGCGCGACTGACCGCTCGAACCGCCAAACCCGCCAAATCCTCCGAATATGTTTCCGAATATATCTCCAAGGTCACCGAAATCGGAAAAGCCTCCAGAATACGCTCCGCCGCCTCCGCCCATTGAAGGATCAAATGCAGCATGACCGTACGCGTCGTATTTGGCTTTTTTGTCGGGGTCGGAAAGAATCTCGTATGCCTCGTTTACCTCTTTGAAATTCTTTTCAGCCTCGGCATCTCCCGGATTCATATCGGGGTGATATTTTTTTGCAAGTGAACGGTAAGCCTTTTTTATAGTGTCTGCGTCTGCCTTCTTATCAACACCGAGCACTTCATAATAATCACGTTTTTCTGCCATAATAATCTCCATTCCGCCTATATGCGGCGGTATAAATATCCTTTGAAATTTACCCGTTCGGGGCAGATCATACGCAAAACAGCTGAGATCTCGAGATGCTGATATCTTAAGATCTTAACTTTCACGCTGATCTCCGCGCCGCATATGCGGCAGACTGATAATTTGTACTAAGTAAGAGTTCAAGGGGGCTGTTAAAAACTGTGTAACAGCCCCCCGGTTTTCAGGTATTATCAGTTATTGTTACCGTTATTGTCCTCGTAGGATGCGTCGTAGTATGCACCTTCAGTGCCCGCGTCAGCACCGGCATTGCCTGCCGCGCCGTTATTGGGGTTGCTCTGTGCATAGAGCTTTTCGGATACTGCATAGAACGCCTTCTCGAGCGTTTCGGTATCTCTCTTGATATCCTCAGTCGAACCTGTGTTTACGGTAGCCTTGAGCTTTTCGATCGCCGAACGAACCTCTGCAAGCTCGGACTCGGGGATCTTACCGTCGATATCCTTGAGTGTCTTTTCGGATTGGAAGATAAGCGCTTCAGCGTGGTTCTTTGTATCGATAGCTTCCTTTGCCGCTTTATCTTCTGCCGCGAACTTTTCCGCATCCTTTACGGCACGGTCGATGTCCTCCTGGCTCATATTGCTCGAGCTTGTGATCGTAATATGCTGTTCTCTGCCCGTACCTAGATCCTTTGCGGATACGTTTACTATACCGTTGGCATCGATATC
>CAYYND010000051.1:0-11938 GCA_964472845.1 uncultured Lachnospiraceae bacterium
TAGCAAGCCTTTTCTATGGTCATTCCAAATGACCGTAGCAGTAGCTGTAGCTATCGAGGAAGCTTCCAAATAAGCAATTATACTGCTTAGCAAGCCTTTTCTATGGTCATTCCAAATGACCGTAGCAGTAGCTGTAGCTATCTAAGAGGCAAGCAAGAAATAATTATTTATCGTGAAACAAAATTTAAGGGAAGCTCTTAATTGGGCTTCCCTTTTTTCATTTTTTATAATCATTTTTAACACATTTATTGACTTTTTCGGAATTATATGCTACAATGACGTTGATAATAATATAAAAAGATCCGCAAAAAGGAGACTGCAAGATGATACTGTTCTATATTCGTCACGGAGATCCGATATATGATCCCGATCAGCTTACCCCTTTAGGGGAGCGTCAGGCTGAAGCCGTAGCAAAAAGGCTCTCGCTTTTCGGCATAGATGAGGTATATGCTTCTACATCGACTCGGGCTATGCAGACAGCACATCCGACCTGTGAATTGACAAAAAATGAAGTCAAGCCATTAGATTGGATGAATGAAAAATACGCTCTTAACGAGTTAAAGGTACAGTTAAGCGAAAAGCGGCACACATGGGTATGGGCACATCCCACTTACTCACAGATATTGGCGAGCCGCGAGGTCAGAGAGCTCGGCGACAAATGGTATGAGCATCCTTCATTGGCAGAGTATCATTTTGAGCGTTGTCAGAACAGGGTCGGCAAAGAGATGGATCTTTGGCTCGCCTCTCTCGGATACGAGCACGACCGAGATAAAGGGCTATACAAGATCATTAGCAATAATACCGACAAGCGGGTGGCTCTGTTTGCTCACGAAGGCGCAGGCAAGGTCTTTCTCAGCGAATTGCTTGACATCCCCTTCCCTTACTATGCGGCACACTTTGATATGAAGCATTCGGGAATGACGGTCATCTCTTTTGATGAGGGAGGCAAGAACGGCTTTGACGGATATGCGAGAGCGAGGGTCTTGACACTCTCAAACGATTCTCACATTTTCCGTGACGGGCTCCCGATGGATCACATCAGCACAATGTTAAAGGTCAGATACTGATCCAACACTCCACAACTTCAAAACACCCTCGTCCGGAGCATCTTTTCGATCCCGGCGAGAGTGTTTTATTTTTATATTTGAAATTTTATTTTATGCGATCATTTTGCCGTAACGGTACCGTTTGAAGATATCTCAACGGATATATTGAAGCAAGCGGCAAGGGCTGTGATCTTCTTATTTTCAGCATTCTTATCTGCGTTCGCATAAGTTCTCGCAGTATAATCGTTAATAGCATCTACAAGGAAACCAACGTTCTTGGCAGCGAGCTTTGCACCTGTCTCAAACGGGTCGTCTTTAAGCTTATCACCGTCGTAAACCGTCTTTACCATTGCTTTGCTCATAACCTTGGATCCAAGAATAGTCGAAACAATGTCGTCCGCATCGCCGATGGTCTCGTTAAAGAGGTCATCCTCTTCGTCTATATCGTTGATCTTTGTTGCCAGATCGTAAAGATGTTTGATAGCATCGGCTTCCTTCTTGTATTCTTCCTTGCTGAGCTCGCTCTCGGATGCCATACTGTCAAGCACATTGGAGAGTACCTGAGATACAGGTTTTACGTTCTTCTCGGGTACACCGAAGCCCTTCAGCTTTTCATCTGTAAGCTGCTTTGAAAGAAGCTTAGAGGTCGAGGGAGACATATTGGCAATAAGCCATTCGATGTTCTCTTCGACAGCAGGAGGGGTCTCTCCCGAGCCTTCGGACGAATCTGTACTGTTTGTAAGAGATTCAACGATCTCGACCGTTTTTTGAACCGACTGGATTGTGTTCGAAATATTATCAAATCCGCTCTCTTTGATATCCTCAAAGGTGCTCTTGTCGATAAACCCGGTATCTTTAAGCGTTTTGCTCGTAAACATAGCCTCAAGCAAAGGCTCGGCAACATCGCCAAATGTCTTACTGTTCTTCATACCGACAACGATATTTTGAAGCGAATCGGCATCAAGAGATTTTACTATATCAGTGCCGTTTGCACCTTCTATTGACTTCAGAACATTTGAAGCGGATACCATAATGTTTTCCAAAATCTTACTTTCCTGTTCAGCTTCTTCGGAGGTAACGCCGCCGATTTTTTCAATGATCATCTCGACCGTTACCAAACCGGACTCGACCTCTCCGTTCTTCACGCCGTCGGACAGAGTCTGCAAAAGCTCGATCTTTTCTTGGGGTATGTTCAACGTTTGAAGCTTGCTCATAAGCTCTTTAACTATGGATGAGAGGTCAGGAGCCGCACTGTATGACACTACACCTGAACTGTACGATACCACACCCGCGCTGTACGATGCTGTACTGATGCCGTATTGCTCAAATTCATCGGAGATCTCCGTAAAGTAAGCAATTACATCCTCCACCGTAATGGTATCCTTACTTTCGAATGCTTTAAGCATATACTCGGTAACGTAGTCCATAACCTCAGTCGGGATCTCGACTTCCCTATCCTCAAATGCCTTTACGACATTCGCTTTAAGCTCTGCCATAGCCTTCTCGGGGTCTTCGCTTTTCTTTGCATCGTTAAGGCTCGAGGCAACGTCTTCCAGCAGGTCGTTATAGATCTCGGTATTGTTCTGAGGAATGCCTATCTGTTCAGCCATAAGAGCGATAGCAAGATTTGAGATCTCCTTGAGGATCGGCTGCATACGCGCATTCTCCTGAATGGGTCTCACCAGAGCCGACACGAATCCCTCTTTCCCAAGCAGATCCATAAGCTTATCGTTGTCCTTAAGCACGGACATCGCGTCATTTTCTATAAGTACCGAAAACAGATCTGTTATTACCTTAAGGTCGGATGAGACCGTATCATATGTCATCGTAGCATAGATGCTGAGAAGCTTATCAATTATGGAGCCGAAATTGCCTTCAACCTCGGGCTTTTTGATCGAGAGGAATGCCTCGCCTTTCTCCCAGCTACGAGCCGCTCCGGATATTATCTCGGCAACAAGGCTCGTAACGAGCGGTTCACCATCGACATCTTCGCGTATATTATTCAGTGCGGTTACTTGAGCTTCACCGTAATTTTCAAACGAAGCGTTCGTCAAAGGCTCAGCATCGACGATTATGTTTATCGCGGTAGATAATGCCTGTGATACGGGATAGCGCTCGTCGTTGATATTTACCGATGTTATGGCATTGAACAACGCCTTGCCGCCCATCGTGTAAGTAATATTGAGCGCCGCATCATCACCGAGGGGCTCAAGGATCTCGTTTATGCTTTTAAAGGTATCACTTTCAATAGCATTTTGTGCATCCTGAGACTCGGATGCCTTAAGCTCGTCGAGCGCGTCAGTGACAACACCGATATAGCCAGCAAACGGAAGCAATATTGCAAAGGCAACGACAGCCGCGCAAACGATGCCGCAGGGAATACCGAGCAAATGACGGTTCATCCAGCTCATAGGCTTCTTTTCGCCTTCTTTATGCTCGCAAGCCTCATCACCGCCCTTTTCGGATTTCTTTTTCTTATCGCTTCCAAATATTGCAGATGCAATAAGCGGAACGAAGAAGGACGCCACAAAAGCGATCAAGAGAAAGATAAGCATAAATGCTACCGGTGCAAGCAGCGCCACGGGCAGTTTCGAGATAAGCATATCGACCGTAGGGCTTGCTTCCATAAGCTGTTCATATGATGCCTCTCCGAGCTTTTGGATTATTACATCTCTGACCAACGGATCGATACGTTCCTCAAACGCACTCAATATGGGGGCGGCGATGATCGCAGACACGATAACACATATCACTGCTACTCCTATATCAACTACTGATTTTTTCCACCCTCTGAAAAACCCGAGCACCAACCCGAGAAATAATATGAAGGCGGCAAATATTGTAAATACGAAAGATAAAATAGTCATAACGAATTCCTCTGAATCATTATTATTTGCAAGTGCGATGCGTGATGACCGCACACTTCGTTAATGTACATTATATACCTCTAAAAATTGATTGTCAATCGGTCATACATTTAATATTTTGTAAATATTGATATTGCTACTAAAAAATGACAAGCTTTTTACAAACTCTGCTTGATTGGCAGATCAGAATATGTTATAATACATACAAACAACGATATATTCGGAGAATTATATGGAACTTAACTTATACGATATAAAAACCATCAAAGAACTTATGTCCCTTCACGGAATAACATTCCGCAAGGAATTCGGACAGAACTTTCTTACCAATCCTTGCGTTACCGAGGATATTGCCGACAATTGCTGTGACGGAAGGAGCAAAAGCATACTTGAGATCGGTCCGGGGATCGGCACGCTTACGCGCGAGCTTGCTCAAAGATATGAAAATGTTCTGGCACTTGAGATCGACCGAGGACTTATTCCCCTGCTCTCCTTCACGCTCGCCTCATACGGCAACGTAAAAGTGGTCAATGAGGACGTGATGAAGGCGGATCTCAAAGAACTGCTCAGACCTTATTTTGAAAAAGGTCCCGTCTCCGTATGTGCCAATCTACCGTACTACATTACGACCCCCGTACTTATGCTGTTGCTTGAGTCAGAATTACCGTTTGACTATATAACGGTTATGATACAGTCCGAGGTCGCAGACAGACTGTGCGCCAAGGCAGGTTCATCGGTATACGGAGCCATTACCGCAGTACTTGCCTACTACGGCGTGGCGGAAAAGCTTTTTGAGGTTCATGCACACAATTTCATTCCTCAACCCAAAGTCGACTCAACGGTCATAAGAATAAAGCTTTACGGCGATAAGAATCCTTACCGTCCCAAAGACAAAAAAATTATGTTCAGAACGATAAAAGCGGCGTTTGAGCAACGAAGAAAGACTTTAACGAACGCCCTTTCCGCAGGATTTTCGGAGCTGACAAAAGATGAACTGACCGATGCCGTCGTATCTTGCGGTCACAGAGCCGATATCAGAGGAGAGAAGCTTGATATAACTCAATTTGTTGAGCTGTCTGACCGACTTGCTGACATTTTAGAAAGCAAAAAAACGTCGGATTGAGCCGTATTCAGCCGTTTCACATTAAACAAAATACAGCGGATCGGGACATAGCTTCCCTTTCCGCTGCTTTATTTATATCTTATACCGTTATCGCCTCTTTGACATCCTTCTCAGCCTCGATCTTTAACCGAGGTGCGGCAAAGCGTATGGCAGACGGAATCACCTCGACCGTAAAATCACGTGTCTCAAAGACCTCTCCGTCAAGCGTCAAACAGAAGCCGTCAGGCACCTCGACGCGTACTTCCTTTACTCTTCTGTATGTAATGAAGTCCTTAAATCTTTCATCATCAAGATGAGTTCCTTCGGTATACACTCCGATAAGCTTTAAAAACTTAAATCTTGAAATACAGTTGACATAACAAACGTCAAGATAACCGTCGTCGTATTCGGATTTCGGTGCGCAGTGGAAGGATCCGCCGACATACTGACCATTTGCGATCGTGCAAAGCAAGAACTTTCCGTTGCCCAGCTTCTCCCCGTCCGCGTATACGTTGGCTTTATTTTTCATAGCCTTTAAGAGCCCCATAACGACGCCCGTGGTATACGCATGCTTGCCTCCTATGATCTTTTTTCTCTTTACTTTTATCATAGTGTTGGCTACGCAGGTGTCGAAGCCGAAATTTACGATATTTATCGAATATTTGTCTCCTACTTTCATAAGATCTATCGGCTTTGCCGGAGACTCTGCAAGATTTTGTATATCATCAAACGCTCCTATACCTCCAAAGCATTTAACAAAATCGTTGCCGCTTCCGCAAGGCAAGCACGACATCTCTGCGTGAGGAAATCCGACAACTCCGGAAGCGACCTCCTGTATCGTTCCGTCGCCGCCGCAGGCATAAAAGCGCACGGGATCCTTGTTTTCGGTGCAGTAGCGTTTTACAAATTCAGTGGCATCCATCGGAGCCTTAGTCTCATATGTTTCCCAATCGATATTTCGGAGCGACTCCAGCTTGCTTTTGACAGCTTTTACCATTTCCCCGTTGCCTGCCATCGGGTTCAATATAAATATGTGTTTCATAGTTTTTTCCTTCGCCTTATTCAAATCAAGCATTAAATGTGTAATAATTTTAAATGATTTGACGCTTTTTGTCAACTGTTTTTACGAATAAAATACGAAATTATAAAACAGTTTTATTTTTGTTTACTATTATTTTATGTTCTTAATCTTTTCCGCTCGATCGGACGAGCTTTTAAATTCAAGCTGTGAGAATACTATACCGCAAAAGATTATAAGGCAGCCAACATATCCCAAAGGTTCGATACTGTCTATACCAAACAGCACCCCACCGACGGCGCTGAATACTGATTCGGTAGAAAGCACGATCGCCGCAAAATTCGGATCGCTTATTCTCTGCGCGACGACCTGCAAGGTGTAACCGACTCCGACCGAAAGCAATCCGCAATAGAGTATAGACCATTTTGCAGCCAATATCGAAGATATGTTTATATCATCAAAGATAAATGCAAACGCAAGGTTTACAAGACCGCAAACAATGAACTGAAGCATCGAAAGCTTAAGCGAGTTGATATTTTTGACAAAAATATCAACCATAAGTATATGAACGGCAAAAAACACCGAGCATAGGATCAGCAACAGCTCCCCTTTACCGAAGCTGAAGCCCTCTCCGCTTTTTATACAAAGCATAAAAAGTCCGACTACCGTAGCAGCCGCGCCTACCAAAACATTGAATCTGACCTTTTTTCTGAAGACCAAAAAGTACAGTATGGGGGTTATGACCGTATAGAGGCTAGTTATAAAGCCCGAACGTCCCGAGCTCTGCGTTATCTGTGCTCCCGTCTGCTGAAGTGCCGATGCCATAAAAAGCAAAAGTCCGCAGATCGCAGAAGCGAGCAAAAGCTTTTTTGTATCACCTTTGTTTTTCGATAGGTCTCCGGATACCGACGTCGTATGCTTTCGCGCTTTTAATTCGGTTATGGCGACAACGGGTATCAACGAGATGCCGCCGAGCAAAAATCTGAGCGCATTAAACGTATAACTATCGATGTGCGTCGATCCGCTTACCTGAGCTACAAACGCAAAGCCCCATATTATTGCCGTCGAAAACAAAAGAACGACGGATAAGATTTTCTTATTCATTACTAAGACCTCAAAGCTGTATTATTGCGGAATAAATTCAACGATAGCTTTAAAGAGATCCTTTGAAAGCTGATATTCCTTTGAATTTGCGTTGCTGCCTCCCGCGAAGGTACTCGGCGTACGCAAGCAAAGCACTGTATCTGACGGAAGCACGGAAAAGACCTCATAATACTTTGCAAACTCCGTATCGGAAAACCTTATTCCGTATTCATCTATCGCCCCTTCGGGGATACTGTCAAATACGTCGGAAAGCTTGACAAAGCCATTGGAGGACTTGACTCTCTCATACAGAAACGGATCCAAAAGGCAGACCGAATAGTCGCCCGCAAGGATCAGGCTGTCAAACTGTTTAAGTTCGTTCTTGTTGAAGGTCACATCCGGGTAGTAGATCTGAGATCCCTGCTCATCCGTTACGTCCCGTATCGATTCTATCTGCTCATCGGAAAGTACGTATGTTGTGATAAGCTGTACCTCTTTATATCCGTCACCGTTCAATTCGTACGGTAAAACTGCCGCAAATGCCGCTCTCATTCCGTTTACCGCCGTTGAATCCAGCATATTGTAAGGTCCGGAATACATAACGAAGCTATCTATCTTATTTGATTCACACATTTGCAAAGCGCAAACCAAAAACACTATAAGGACAAATGCGATAACGATTATCTTCCACTTGTTATAGTACCAGAAGTTATCGAATTTTTTCATCCTCTCGCTTTGAGGAATTATCCCTCTGTCGGGAAGCTTTTCATATCCTGTGTCCTCTGTGATCCTGTTTTCTGACTCCGACATTTAAACATTCCTTTCACACATTGATTTGCAATAAAATACGGATACCCATTAGTGATAAACAAGTATCCGTTATAAAAGCTTAATTATCGCTCTCTTCGGACTCCTGCTGTGCGTTGTAGTACTCGGAAAGCATTACCTCGTAATTTTTTACGATATCATCGAGAAGCTCATCGTCTTCGACCGGAACGTATACCTTATCCTCGCCGTCTTCGGATACCACCTCGAAAACATAAACATCGGATTCGCCGTCCATAAGCTCCTCCGCTGTACGGTTATCGATCGACTGAAGGAGCGCATAGGTTTTACCCTCCATATTCATCTCAGCCGCCTCAACGAAATGGAGCTGATTTCCATCCTCATCGGTAAGCACGATCACGTCCTCGGGGTTCATAAATACGCCGTTTTGCTCGATCGCATTAGGATCTATCCCCTCAAGGTACTCTTCTATACGTCTCATAACGTCATCATCGTTAAGCTTGGTAACGTCCTCTACATCGGAAAAGATACCTTTGATCTCGGTCTCAATGGGGGTATTCGTTGCCTTGTTTTTGTTGTCTTTACCGCTCACTGCTTTTTCCCTTCCAAATATAGCTCAATTGTCAGAGCTCTTAACTCTTGAAACGCTGAGGATCTCAAGCTCGTGTACACCGGCGGGGGTCTCTACCTCAACTACATTTCCCGCTTTTTTACCCGTGAGAGCCTTGCCTATGGGCGACATATCCGAAATGAGTCCCTTTATGGGATCGACCTCGTTGGAGCCTACTATCGCATAAACTCTCTCCTTGCCCGTCGTTCTGTTGTATACCTTGACGGAGGAGCCGATGTTTACAACGCCTTCGTCGATCTGAGAGTCATCAACGACTATTGCATTTTCGATTATATATTCAAGTTCAAGGATCCTCGCCTCGACTTTTGCCTGCTCGTTTCTTGCCTCGTCGTACTCGGCATTCTCCGAAAGGTCACCAAAGCCTCTTGCGGTAGCGATGTCGTTAAGGATCTCCTGACGTCTTGTAGTTTTTAAATAGTTATATTCCTCAACGAGCTTCTTGTAGCCCTCCTGAGAAAAAGTTTGCTGTTTGATGTCTGCCATTGTGATTTATCCTCCGTTTGTTATTGTTAATATATTTTTATCAGTTGCCGTAAAGCACGGATATAGCCTTTTGAAGCTGATTATCCTCTGCATCCGTGATCTTATAAATGTTTTTATCCTTAAGCGCCTCGTCAAGCGGCTCGATATAATCGGGGCTGATCCCTATACCGTCGTAGCTCTGCTGAGACTTCGGCGTATACATATGGGTCGTCATTTTTACAGCCCCCTCAAGTCCGTATCTCTCTAGAGAATACGTTGTCTGCATCGTACCCTTGCCGAATGTGGTCACTCCTACGACCTTAGCTATGCCGTATTCCTTCAGAGTTGCCGTAAAGAGCTCGCCCGCACTTGCGGTGCTCTCGTTTGCAAGCACGATAACGTCAAGATCCTTATATTTTCCGATATCGTTCTTTGAAACATTGCACATACTGTAAGGCTCGTTTTTGTAATTAATGACCTCTGCCTTTGACCAAGTACCCGTTCCCAGGGCATTCTCCGTGTATATTATATTATCGCCTTCATTGAGAAAATACGACAGAACCGCTTCTACCGACACGAGAAGTCCGCCCGGGTTGTATCTTACGTCAAGCACGAATTTTTCGCACCCCTTCGAGATAAGGTTGTCTACTGCCTCGGTAAACTGTGACGGAGTCGTAAAGTCGAAGCTTGAGATCTTGACGATGCCTATTTTTGCATCGGTCGCGCAAACGTGGTAAGTTACAGAATAGGTGGTTACTTTTTTACGCTGAATCTTAAAATCCATCGGCTCATCCGTTTTACCGTCACGGATTATGGAAAATTCCGCATAGGTTCCCTCTTCGCCTCTGATCTTATTTGTAGCCGCCTCGTATCCGATCTCGGCAACACTCAGCTTCTGTCCGTCAACAGTAATATGGGTGATGAGATCTCCGGGGAGAAGTCCCGCCTCGGAAGCCGGGGCATCCTCATAAACATTAATTATTTCGATCGCTTTTTCGTCTGTGTTATATATAACGCTTACACCGATGCCGACCATATTTCCCGCATCCTCGGAATTTTGCGCTGCGTATTCCTCGGCAGTATAGTATGCGGCGTACTTATCACCCGTACCTGCGACATATCCCTTGAGCATCGCGGCGATGGCAGCTTCTCTGTCATAATCGTGATATTCAAGCAAAGAAAAATATTCATCAATGATCTTGGCATACTTGTATATGTCGTATCCGTCGTCCTGCAAAGAACTGTATATATCTTGCTTTGCCTTTTCAAGCTGAGCGTTATAGCGATTTTCAGCAATTCTGAACGCAAGTGTCGAGCACACGATGATAGCCGCGACCATTGCAACGGCAAAGATCCTTATCGACACGCTCCTGTTCTTCTTGCGCTCCTTTTTTTCTTTTTTGATCTTTTTCTTACGCTCTGCCGCCGTTGTCTCGGGATCCCAATCAAATGTTTGCTCGATATCCGCAACAGTGGCAGTCACGGACGTTTGTGCATCCGCGTCGTCTGAGCTCTCGCCGTCGGGTGCCTCGCTTGCCGAACCTTCATCCTCCGAGTTCTTCAACTCGGAGCTTTCGGGCTCGGTGTTTGTTTCCGAGGTAGAATGCTCTGCTACGCCGTCATCTCCGTTATCTGCCATCTCGGGGACATTCGATCCTATATCGTCATTCAAAGGAGTCTTTATCTCCTCCGCTGTATTTTTCGAAGTGTTCTCGTCTTTATTGGAATTAAGAAGATTATCTGACATTATGTTTTCCTTTCGTTTGGTTGATTCGTTTTTCTGCACTGCATAATACTGTCAGTATTTTAAACCGATACACATAATATTCCCCAAAACGCATACCGATCTTTCTTTTTTGTAATATTTATTCTCGGTCAATTATCAATCTTAATCTTCAATCTGCATAATCATTAATAAGCGAAATGAACTGCGCAGTATTCGCTTAGCTCATTTCGCTTGATATCTATTAAAATGACATTTTTCAGTGCTTGATCTGTTTGGAATTGAGGTATTTCCGTACCATGAGAGCAACCTTAAACGTAATTGCATGCTCAAATTCTCTCAGATCAAGACCTGTAAGCTTGCGTATCTTTTCAAGTCTGTATACAAGCGTATTTCTGTGAACAAAAAGCTTTCTCGAAGTCTCCGAAACATTGAGGTTGTTCTCAAAGAAGCACTGTATCGTCATAAGCGTCTCGCGGTCGAGAGAGTCTATACTTCCTCTCTTGAATACCTCCTGCAAGAACATATCGCAAAGCGTCGTGGGAAGCTGATAGATAAGTCTGCCTATGCCAAGATTTTCATAGCTTATGATATTTTTCTCGTTTTCAAATACCTTACCAACCTCAAGAGCGACCTGAGCTTCTTTATAAGCTCTTGCAAGATCCTTAATGTTGTCCACGATAGTCGAGATACCTATCGATACCTTAGAGAAGAACTCCGTGTAGATGGTATCAGCTATATCGGTAGCCATCTTCTCGATCTCCTTGATGTCCGTTCCGGAGCGTACCTCCTTAACAAGAACTATATCGTTCTCGCCTACGCTGATAACGTAATCCTTTGTCTTGTCGGGAAACATATTTTGAAGCATTTCAAAAGGCATTATATCCGTGCTCGTATTGAACTTTATGAGAAATACGATCCTTGTTTCCTCGGAATTGAAGTGCAGTTCCTTACTCTTGATATATATGTCACTCGGCAGAATATTATCAAGTATAATATTCTTAATGAATGATCCCTTATCGTATTTTTCATCATATAGATTTTTGATGTTGCTGAGCGAGATAGCCAAGATCCTTGACATTTTCTCTGCCATCTTATCCTCGCCCTCTACGAATACGACATACTCAAGCTTAGCGCTTTGATTTACGGGACGGTATGTATACCCATTCTTAACAACAGTATCACCGGAATAAACGAGCTCTTCTCTGACGCCTTGACGG
>CAYYND010000052.1:0-11461 GCA_964472845.1 uncultured Lachnospiraceae bacterium
GTATGGTGCGTAGGCGACGATATCGCATGGCTCCGTGTAGGCGCTGACGGACGTCTTTGGGCAGTAAACCCCGAGAACGGCTTCTTCGGTGTTGCTCCCGGTACAAACGAGAAGTCCAACCCCAACGCTCTCCACACAACTATGAAGGATACCATCTTCACAAACGTTGTTCATAACACAGAGACCAACACTGTTTGGTGGGAAGGTCTTGACAAGAATCCCCCCGAGCACGCTATCGATTGGAAGGGCAATCCTTGGGATTATCACAACTACAACAAGGCCGACAAGTCGACCTGCGGTGCTCATCCCAACAGCCGTTTCACAGCAAAGGCTACAAACTGCCCCTGCCTCTCCAAAGAGTTCAATAATCCCGCAGGCGTTCCGATCAGTGCTATCGTATTCGGCGGACGTCGCGCTAAGACTGCTCCGCTCGTATATCAGTCCACAAGCTGGCAGAACGGTACATTCGTTGGCTCCATTATGGCTTCCGAAACGACCGCAGCTGCTGCAGGTGCTGTCGGCGTAGTAAGACGCGATCCTATGGCTATGCGTCCCTTCGTTGGCTACGATATGGGTGACTATTGGGCACATTGGCTCAAGATGGGCACAAAGATCCCCAACCCTCCGAAGATATTCCACGTCAACTGGTTCCGTACAGACGACGAGGGCAACTTCATCTGGCCCGGATTCGGCGACAACCTCCGCGTTCTTCTCTGGATCCTTGCTCGTTGCGAGGGTAAGGTCGATGCAAAGATCACACCTATCGGTTACATTCCCAATGCCGAGGACATCGACACAGAGGGTCTTGACGACGTAGATCTCGATACGGTAAAAGAGCTTCTCAGAGTTGATACAGAGTCTTGGCTCGAGGATATCGACAACATCAGAGAGTTCTACAAGACCGTTGGCGACAGAGTTCCCGTAGCTCTCAAGGACGAGCTCGCAGCTCTCGAAGCAAGACTTAAGGCTTCCAAATAATCGGTTCTACATTCTTAACACTCTTAAAAATATCGGAGCTTGAAAAAAGCCCCGAGACAAGATTTCGGGGCTGTCTCGTTTTATCGAGGCTGCCCCGTTTTCAACAAAAGCACGGTATATATTAGACCGCCGACAAGGGCGGGCAATATTCCGACGAAAGGCAGGACAGAGATCAAAAAATGCAGACAAGACAAAAAACCACGGTATACCTCATCCGCCACGGTGAGACTATGGGAAATGTTACAGGCGCTTTTATCGGCTCGACAGACATAGATCTGTCCGACACGGGGCGCGAGCAGATATCATATCTCGGACGCAAATTTCAGAGCATACATCTCGACAGGGTATATTCAAGCCCTTACAAAAGAGCACGTCTGACCGCCGAAAGCGTTATAGGCGACCGAAGCATTCCGCTCACTCTTGAGCCTCTCCTGTGCGAGATAGACTGCGGCGATTGGGAAGGCAAATTTGCCGCAGAGCTCGAAAAGCTCTATCCGGGACAGCCCGAGCTTTGGGAGCGCGCACCGCATCTGCTTCATATGGCGAACGGCGAGACGTTTGAGGATGTAAGAGCGCGGGTAACTCGCGGATTTCTGAAGGCAGTCAACAGCGAAAAAGGCAACACGATAGCGATCGCGGCGCATATGTTGGCAAATCACCTCATCATATGTTCCCTGCTCGGCATCTCAAACGCGGACGTCTGGTCGATCCCCAAAGCGAACAACACGAGCGTTACAACGATATACATCTACGGAAACGGTGAATTTGAGATCGCCGACTACGGAAGCATAGAGCACCTTCCAAAGCATCTTGCGGACACATTGGCGCCCACGGATGCCGTAAATCCCGACAATCTTGCCGAGCTTCCCGAAAAATTCAAGGGCAGGCGCTATTTTGCGGGGCTGGAATGAGTTCCGTATCCCACATTTGAGCCGTCGGCTTTCGCACAGTGCCGAAAGTTTTCACAGATAAAAAAGTCTCAGGAGCAGATACAAAGCTTATCTGTCCTGAGACTTTTATATTATTTTTACCTATTGTCGGTATTTACCGAGCGCGGCGGATCAGAAATCAAAGTCGCTCGATGTATCCTCGGGTCCTGCCGTCTTTACATACTCCTCGGAAGCCGCTTTGTCATCAATGTAGATGACGATCTTGCGGTTGTTCTCAGAGCCGATAGAGTTGGTCGAAACGCCCGCGATCGTCTGGATCTCGGAATGAATGATCCTTCTTTCGTAAGGATTCATAGGCTCGAGCATCACGCTTCTCTTGTGACGAAGCACTTTATCTGCCATTCTTCTCGCGAGCTGACGCAGAGTCTCTTCTCTCTTTGCGCGGTAGCCCTCAACGTCAACGCTGATCTTTACGTACTCTCTCTTTACGCCTTCCTCTTTGCGATTTGCCGCAAGGCTTGCAAGATACTGAAGTGCGTCAAGCGTTTCGCCGTGGTGACCGATGAGTATGCCTACGTTCTCGCCGTCAACGGTAATGAGCTTGTCGGAATTGTCTCCGTCCTTAAGCTCTACGGTCGCATCAAGCTGCATATCGGCAACGAGCTTTTTTATAAATTCAAGCGCGATATGCTCTCCATTCATAACGTACGTTGCCGTGATCTTTGCCGGCTTTGCGCCTATGCCGAGGAAGCCTGCCTTGGGCTCCTCGACTACAACATATTCTATATCCTTTGCGGAAGGTGCGCCGAGCTCTTCTACTGCAAGAAGGACAGCCTCTTCCACGGTTTTAGCTGTTACTGTCGTTTCGTGTTTCACGATATTTACTCCATTAAATGTTTGATTTAATTATTTTTGTTTTTCTTTTTCTTTTTGGGATTGTTTTTGTCTTCCTTGAGCGGCATCTTTTCGATCATTCCGCTGCTCGTTGTGCTCTTTTCGGTGCCCTCTCCCTCTGTCTCGTTATCCTTTTTATCCTCTTCCGAGTCAGCGTCATCCGTGTCGTCAACATCCGGGCCGTCATAATAAGGAGACTTCTTTGAGAACTCCGTCATAGGCGTCTCGAGCGAACGTTTTACTGCCGCAGCGTATTCCTCCGCGTCGTCATCATCGATATGATGGAGCGAGCGAGGTCTGTCTCCCGATCTCTCGGCATCCGTTACGCCTCTTGCGCTCTTACGCTTGCCTGCTTTTCCCATTATCTCGCGCTCCGCCTCTTTGTAATCTTCCTCGGTAAACTTCGGATAAGGCATAGCCTTCTGAATTATGAAACGCTCGATGGTACCCACAACGCTTCGGAACATCCAATAAGTACCGACAGCTGCGGGAACTACGAATGCAAAGTAGGTGCTCATTGCGGGCATAACGATATCCATTATCTTATAAGAGCATCCCATATCGGCATCAGCCGCGGTGGGTGCCTGATAGGAGAACTTGCGAGTAAGCTTGCTGCTCAAATAGTATACTACGAATGTAAGCACGGGCACAAGGATAAGGAGCCACTCTCCGATCGAAGAATGGTTTGAAAATACGTCGATGGGCGCCTTGCCGAGGTTCATTCCGAGTGCCTGAAGGTTCGGAAGTCCCTTGCTGAATGCTTCTTCGAGCTCTTCAAAATATGCCGCTCCGTTTCCTTGAAGGTTTTTGATTGCCTCAACGGTTCCGCCGTCAACAAAATCGACAAGTCCGCTGAAAAAGTCAAGTCCTTTTTCCTTAAGCAAGCTTACATACTCGATAGTGCCTCTGTTACTGCTGAGTGTCAGTCCGAGACCACCTTGATCGACCGCGGTGGTAACGTAGTACTGAAGTGCCGTGATAGCCTCGCCGCTCATACGCATAACGTAAAGAAGCGGGTTTATTACGACGTTATAGAGTGCCATAACTATCGGAAGCTGGATAAGGAGGGGGAAGCATCCCGCCATTTGATTAAAATTCTCTCTTTGATAAAGCTCCTGCGTCTCCATTCTCATCTTCTGGAGGGTCGCATTGTCGGTCCGTCCCGCGTACTTTTTCTTGATAGCCATTTCCTTGGGGCGAAGTCTTGCCTGCTTTATCGAATTTTTTTGCTGATAGATGGCAAGCGGAAGCATCAGAACTTCAATAAGCAACGCAAAAGCGAACAGCGCGAGCATATAGCTGCCTGTTATCTCGTCGAGCCACTTAAGAAGCGATCCTATCCATTGTAGAACAGTTGTCATTTTCTTTTTCTCTCACGCAAGGTGAGGTCCTCTCGTTTTTGATAGATCATATGATCCGTCTTTTGGTTTACGGTAACTTACGCTTTGTCGGCTCCGTTATCCGTATCTGTTTTTGTACATTGCAGATCAGGGCAATTATCCCAAAGATTTAATTGATTCCGATACAGGTACCCGCAAGGCACGGGATCATATCCGCCGTCGCACATAGGATTGCACCGCAGTATTCTCCAAGCCGTAAGTAAAGTACCCATTATAACGCCGCGTTTCATATATGCCGTTACGGCATAGGCTGAGCATGAAGGTGTGAACCTGCATGTCGGATTACGTTTCAATGGCGATAAAAACTTCTGATAAAAGCGTATCAGTAAAACGCAAATATATCTCATACCACGAAAGCTCCTCGGTCAGATGCGCTCTCCGTCGACAGACTGCAAGAGCATATCGGTCTTTTTGAAGGCATAACGCAGATCGCTCTCTACATCGGCAGTCTTCTTGCCGTTTATGCCGTCTCTTGCGGCAATGACCACAAGAAAGCCCTTTTTGAGCATACCTTCGGATTCTATTGCGCGGTACGCCTCTCTGATCAGCCGCTTTGCGCGGTTACGCTCGACGGCGCCGCCTATCTTTTTGGAGACCGAGATCCCGACTCTGTTAAGATACCGCTTTTGCGGATTGGCAAGCATCAGACGTTTCGCCTTATGATCCTTGAGCACGTAAAGCACGACGGTCTTTGTCCCGGCATGTTTTCCGCCCCTATATGCTTTCTGATAAAGATGATTTTCGGTTATAGCGATATTTTTCATTTTGTAAAAGCCTTTTAAGCGAGCCGTTGTGGTTTCGTATTCTCGCTTCCGTTTGTTTTTGATTTGTTTTTATTTTTCTGTGTTGATATTAATAATTTCTGTTCTGACTTAAACGTCAATTAATTTTTTGGATGATATCGAAAGTTTTAGTCGCAAAACCGTACTAAAATATCCAACATTCAGCCAAATATTTAAAAATTTCACCTTAAAGCAAAAACCCCGATGGCAGCCATCGGTGGTTTTATGTCACGGCTCTCGCCGCAGATGTTCTCAGGTAAGATCAATAGGACAGTCTTTTTCTGCCCTTTGCACGTCTTCTCTTGAGTACGTTTCTGCCGTCAGCTGTTCTCATTCTTTTTCTGAAGCCGTGTTCCTTTTTTCTCTGACGCTTTTTAGGCTGGTAAGTTCTAAGCATTGTCTGCACCTCCTTGGTTATTATACGGAAGCGTTTCGCTTTTTCAGCAATACTACGCTTTTTACACAATGACATCGTATATTATATAACATTATCCTTGATTTGTCAAGAGATTTTACATATTTTTTTCTTCGTTTTTTTCTTTGGAAGCCCTCTTTTCGGAATATGCGTTGTAAAATGCGTGTTTTTCAAAAAAATATCGCGGCATCATTTTTTAAAATTGTGTTTTTGTATTGAAAATTTTGGAGAGATATGGTACAATTACGTTGTATACTCTATGAAGATCGCGGAGGTAAAAATGTTATCTGTCATTCACAGTGCGGGGATCACGGGCATAGACGGCTACATAGTTACTATCGAATGTAACAGCGGCAGTCAGATACCCGCGTTTGAAATAGTCGGGCTTCCCGATGCCACGGTGATGGAGGCGAGAGAGCGCATCAAGACCGCGTGTGACAACAGCGGCTTCAACTTTCCTTCAAACGAGCTGACGGTAAATCTTGCTCCCGCCAACCGACGCAAAGAAGGCTCGGGGTACGACATAGCCATTCTTTTGGCGATACTCCGTTGCGGAAAATACATAGATCCGAATATCGATCTGTCAGACAAATGCTTTGTCGGAGAGCTTTCGCTTTCGGGCGGAGTCAGAGGCATACGAGGCGTACTTTCAATGTGCGACGGTGCGAGGCGACACGGATTTAAGGAATTTTATGCACCCGCGGAAAACGCGCGCGAGGCGGCAGCCGTAAAGGGCATAAAAGTATACGCAGTGACCGACGTCCGTTCTCTCATCAAACATTTAAACAGAGAAAAGCCGCTCGTACCCGTAGAAAGTGCAGATTTTGAGTCAATAATAAGCAAGACGGAATATGATATGGACTTTTCCGACGTAAAAGGTCAGTCGCTTGCCAAGCGCGCTATGGAGATCGCCGCGGCGGGAGGTCACAATATTCTTCTCATAGGCCCTCCCGGAACGGGAAAATCTATGCTTGCCAAAAGGTTGCCCACCATATTGCCCCCTCTGACGTTTGAAGAGGCGATAACGGCAACAAAGATACATTCCGCCGCCGGTATTCTTCCCGACGGGACTTCACTTTTGACACAGCGTCCCTTCCGCTCACCGCACCATACGATGTCGGCGGTAAGCCTTGTCGGCGGCGGTATCTCGCCGAGGCCGGGCGAAATATCCCTCGCTCACAACGGCGTCCTCTTTCTGGACGAGCTTCCCGAATTTCCGACGCTCGTGACCGATGCGCTGAGACAGCCGCTCGAGGATCACAGGATAACGATCACACGGGCAAGCGGACGTGTAAGTTTTCCCTGCTCGTTTATGATGGTAGGTGCTATGAACCCCTGCCGTTGCGGCTACTACGGGCACCCGACAAGAGAATGTACCTGCCGCAAAGGAGACGTGGCAAAATATGTATCGAAGGTCAGCGGACCCCTGCGCGACAGGATGGATATACAGATAGAGCTTCCGTCGCTTTCGTACGACGAGATATCCTCCGGAGAGCCCGGAGAGAGATCTGAGGATATCAGAAAAAGGGTCTGCGCCGCACGGGAATATTTCCGTCAACGTATGGGCGGCGACACGGGCGGAGCCTTCTGCAACGCTCAGCTCGATCCTGCAAGGCTTCACAAATACGCGAACACCTCGCCCGAGGCGGAAGAATTTCTGCATAACGTATTCGACACGCTCGCGCTGTCCGTCAGGGGCTACGACAGAATTCTGAGAGTTGCAAGGACGGTTGCCGATCTTGAGTCGAGTCCGCGCATAGAGGCGCATCACATCGCCGAGGCGGTACAGTTGCGCTCTCTTGACCGAAAATATTGGGGCTGATCCCGACATTGACGATCCCGTGCCGCTCGGACGGCACCGAACATATGACTTACGATAAATCAAAAAGGAGCTTTATCAAGCTATGCTTTTTTCTTCACTTGAATTTCTCTTTCTTTTTCTCCCTATAACCCTACTTATATACTTCACCGTACCGACCAAATGGAGAAATATCGTCCTGCTTATCGTCAGCTTGATCTTTTACGGCTGGGGTGAGCCGCTGTACGTATTTCTGATGATATTTACGATCGCGGTGGATTACGTCTGCGGACTTTTCGTCGGCAAATATATAGATACGGACAAAAAGAAGAGCCGCCGTTGGCTTATTGCCGCGATAGTAATAAATCTGTCGCTTCTGGCGTTTTTCAAATACACCAATCTCGTGGTCGATACCATACGTATGATCCCGGGGCTTTCGGGACTTTCCCTCCCGAGCATATCTTTGCCGATAGGTATATCATTCTACACCTTTCAGTCGCTTTCGTATGTTATTGACGTTTACAGAAAGGACACCCCCGCTCAGAGAAGCATATTTATATTCGGAACTTACGTTACGCTTTTCCCTCAGCTGATCGCCGGTCCTATCGTAAGATACCGTGATGTTGAAGACGAGCTTACCGAAAGAGACAGTTCCGTCGCTTTAGCGGCAAGCGGTATACGCCTTGCAGTCAAGGGCCTTTGCAAAAAGGTCATTCTTGCCAACACCGCCGGTGCTTTATGGAAAATGTGCTACACAACGCCCTCAGGCGAGCTTTCCGCCGTCGGCGCGTGGTTCGGCATCATTTGCTTTGCGTTCCAGATATATTTTGATTTTTCGGGATATTCCGATATGGCGATCGGTATGGGCAGAGTATTCGGATTTCATTTTCTCGAAAACTTCAATTATCCTTACATCGCAGAAAGCATAACCGATTTTTGGAGACGTTGGCACATATCGCTCTCAAGTTGGTTCCGCGAATACGTTTATTTTCCGCTCGGCGGAAGCCGCGAGGGCACCTTCAAGACGTACAGAAATCTTATGATCGTCTGGCTCTTGACGGGTCTTTGGCACGGTGCCGCGTGGAACTTTGTCCTGTGGGGCGTTTATTACGGCGTCGTTCTCATTATAGAGAAGGCTTTCATAGGAAAATATATTGCTAAGCTGCCGCGCGTGCTGAGGCATATTTACACGCTCGTGCTTGTGCTCTTCGGATGGTTACTGTTTGCCTTCGACGGAAGTGTCGATGCACTGAGTATGAGTGCGGCATTGCAATATGTCAGGACGATGTTCGGAGGAGGAGCGGGCTTCATAAACGGTGTGGACGCTTATGAGCTCGTGCGAAACGGCATTTTGCTCTGCATTATGACTATCGCCTCGACTCCTTTCCTGCGTCAAGCGTATTACAAGCTCTATGACAAGTCGAAGCTCACGGGCATTGCGGCAACAGTTCTTACCTTGCTCGGCTTTATGCTCAGCGTCGCATATCTTGTTGACTCATCATTCAATCCGTTCTTGTATTCAAGGTTTTAAGACGGTCTATATTCGAATATTTTCATTTTTGATCAAAAAAGTAAGAGTAAGCTTTCGCTGTGATATCGTACAGCGATCGCTTACTCTGTTTTTTATTTTTCCAAGTCTTTATTTAGCTTAAAAAGTCTTGAGCTGTTTATGAGCACGGCAAATGCTCCGAAATTATGCAATATCGATCCCGCAAGTGCCGAAATGACACCGAAAGCGGAAAGCGTCAGCATTACACCGCTTATGCAGATCGAAAGCACAAGGTTCTGATATATCAAAGCGCGTGTCTTTCTCGCAAGCTTGATAACAAAAGGTACGTTCATCAGGTTATTGTTCATCAACGCGATATCGGCGGACTCAATAGCCATATCAGAGCCCATAGCTCCCATCGCTATTCCGACGTCCGCCTCGCGGAGCGCCAATGCGTCGTTGATGCCGTCGCCGACGGCAAGAACGTAATTATCTTCCTTAAGCTCGCGAAGTCTTTCAAGCTTATCCTGCGGGAGCAATTTGGCGTGCAAAATGTCGATGCCCGTCTGCTCGCATATAAGCCTTGCCGCCGCCTCGCGGTCTCCCGTAAGCATTACGGTCTTTTTGACACCGAGATCCTTCAGCTCCTCAACGCTTTGCCTTGCCGGTGCTCTTACGGTATCGTTAAACGTGAGCGAGCCCACAAGTTTCCCGTCAAGCGCCACGTAGCTTGAGGGGAGCGTTATATCCGCTCCGAACTCAACGTCAATTGACATTCCGCAAGTCTCGAAGACCCATTCTCGATTTCCGAAGACGACCGTATGTGCCCTATCGCTCGAAGTGCCCAGCACTCCCTTGCCCGGGATCTCCCGAACCTCGTAGTCTTTATCGTATTCGATATCTTCAGACGCCGCGAGCACCGCACGAGAAACAGGGTGATTTGATGCCGCCGCGACCGTAGCCGCCAAAGATAACAGCACCTTTGGATCCGCATCCCCGTACGGAGAGATATCAACAAGTGAGAGATCCCCCTCGGTCAGCGTACCTGTTTTATCGAACACCACGGCGTCTATCTCGGTAAGCTCTTCGATAAACTTTGAATTTTTAATGAGTATTCCCCTTTTTGTTGCGACCGACAGCGCGGCTATCATCGGCGCCGAGCTGACGAGCATCTGTCCGCACGGGCAAGAGACGACAAGAATCGCTATTGCCTCCGAGATATCCTGATTTATAAGTGCGACTGCCGCCGCGAGCGCGAGCACGAATGGAATATAATATCTCATAAATCTGTCGATAAGCTTGGATTCGGGAGCTGAGATACCCTCCGATTTTTCAAGCAGTTGAAGTATCTTTGAAAAAGAAGTATCGACATATTCTTTTTTGACCTCAACTATTATTCTGCCGTCGATATTGACCGTGCCCGCATAGACATCATCGCCCTCCGTTGCGTGGAACGGAAGTGGCTCGCCTGTCAGAGATTTTTGGTCTATGTTCGTTGCTCCGCTGATTATGACTCCATCGATCGGTATACCCGTGCCGGGTCTTACGACTATCCTGTCTCCGACCTTCAATTCCTTGGCATCCACGGTGCGCTCTACGTCGCCGTCAAGCAGGATCGCCGTGCTCTGCTGCATCTTTTTTAGTCCGTCGATAACATCACGTCCGCCCATAATACTCCTCTCTTCGAGAATATGGACGATATTAAGTATCATTGGTATAAGAACCGAAAGAATGAGATCGCCGTTAAAATAGCAAGCCACGATAGCAATAGCGACGAGCATTTCCATCGCGTTAGTGAAATTTCTCGTGACGATCCCCTTCACCGCGGTAATGAATATCGGTATGCCCTCGATAAGGAAGCCCACCGTATAAAGCAACGCGGAGACCGTAGGCTTTTGCGGAAACAGATAGGCGTACAAGATGCCAACCAAAAGGCAAGCCAAAGACAGTGCGCCGTTGATGATCTCGCGCGTAAGCCTACGCTTGTTTTTTTCGGTCAAATTATCCTTTGACAGAGCTTCAAGACTGCTTTTGCCTATATTATCTATGTTTTCCAATCGAACTCACCTACTCTATAAATATTTTTGTTTCTCCGTCCTGAACCACGCGAACCTTTCCTATCTTGGAGATAGCCTGTGCGACTTTAGTGCTGTAAACTCTCGTTTTGACAACGTCGGGATGCAGCTTATATTCATCCACAAGCCCCCAGAATTCAGCCAAATCGCTCTTTGCCGCCGCAATTCTCTGCGCGTAATCCTGCTGAGCGGCTGCGATAAGAGTATTGGCTTCCTTCTGTGCCGACGGGATCAGCCCGTCTCGGTAAAGCTTGGCCTCTTCAATCGCGGTGGAATACTGCACGTTCGCTGAGGTCACCATATCATATACCTCCTTGACCTCGGAAGGCATACTTACGTTTGTGAGCTCTACGGTGCTTATCGTAACTCCCGCGCCTATGGAGCTGAGTCCCGCCTGCGCGCGAGCAAGTATATCCGTGCCGTAAGCATCCTTACCCGAAGTCAAAAGCGTATCGACCGAGATCCTAGCCGCCTCCTCTATCATCGCGTTGCTGACGAATGCGTTGATGACCGTATCTATATCCTTAACGCGAAGAGCATACGCCACGGGATCGGATATCACGTACTTGACCGAGGCGCTGACGACGGCGATATTCTGATCTCCCGTTATAACGTAGCCGTTATTGTCGAGAGTTGACATATACCCGTCGGTATAATGGGTGTTCACGGTCGTCTGCATCACGCTTTCCTTCGGCACGGTAACGACCTCATCGATTATATACGGAAATGCAAACAGGAGC
>CAYYND010000053.1:0-11370 GCA_964472845.1 uncultured Lachnospiraceae bacterium
CTGTACAGCCTTAAGACCGCCGATGTAACCGGAATGACGATAATAATACTTCTGCTCAAGCTTCTTACCTGTGAGAACTACTTTATCAGCATTTACGATGATAACGAAATCGCCGCAGTCTACATGAGGTGTAAACTCGGGAGTATGCTTGCCGCGAAGAAGTGTTGCGGCTGCAACTGCTACCTTACCGAGAGGCTTGCCTGCTGCATCAATAACATACCACTTGCGATTTACGGATTCTTTTTTCTGCATAAATGTTTTCTGCATAATTGTGGACATTTCTACTTGTTCCTCCGTTAAATATTAGGTGTTTTTTACTCCGAAAGTATACCACAAAGTCGTTTATTTGTCAACACCTTTTTTGATTTTTTTGCGATTATTTTAATTTAGATATCATTTTGCTTTATTTTACTTCGTTTTGCTCGATTTTTGCGGTCATTTGCTTTGACGGCGATGCAAAAATGTTTACAAATTAAGTGATGGATATTGCGAAAAGCCGAAGTCCTTCATTGTACGAGATATCACACACGCTCAGCAAAAAAGTATAAATCGCCATATTTTGACCCATAAATCTACACATATGTGTGATATAATAATATTTTATGTAGAGACAATTTTATATTGGAGGAAATATGCGAAAAATACTCAAGTTTCTAAAATCTTACAAGCTCGAGACCGTACTTGCCCCCGCCTTCAAGATGCTTGAAGCGTGCTTTGAGCTTATAGTTCCGCTCGTCGTTGCGGATATAATAGACAACGGCATAGGCAACGCGGACAGATCCTATATAATATCGCGTTGTTCGATAATGGTAGCGCTCGGTGTGATAGGTCTTGCCTGCTCCATCACCGCGCAGTTCTTTGCGGCGAAGGCGGCTACGGGATTTGCGTGCGAGCTGCGCTCGGCACTTTATTCACATATTCAAGGGCTTTCGCCCTCCGAAAAGGATGTGCTCGGCACATCTACTCTTATCACGAGAATGACGAGCGACGTAAACCAGATACAAAACGGCATCAATCTTGTGCTGAGACTCTTCCTGCGCTCCCCTTTTATCGTGCTCGGCGCTATGATAATGGCTTTTTCGATAGACGTAAAGTCGGCACTGACCTTTGCTGTGACCATACCCGTGCTTTCGATAATCGTATTCGGAATAATGCTCATAAGTATTCCTATATACAAGAAGGTTCAATCTCGCCTTGACACGGTGACACTTACGACAAGAGAGAACCTCAACGGCACGAGAGTCGTCCGTGCCTTCAACAAGGAGGAGGATGAGATAAAGACCTTCGCCGCGGCAAACGATGCACACACATCCGTTCAGATGTTTGCGGGAAGAATAAGTGCACTTATGAACCCTTTGACGTATGCTGTCATCAATATCGCGATAGTCATCCTTATAGATAAGGCATCGATAAGAGTCGGTGACGGAATAATCACTCAGGGCGAGCTCATAGCACTCGTAAACTATATGTCGCAGATACTTGTAGAGCTCATAAAGCTTGCAAACCTCATCATAAGCATAACGAAAGCGGTCGCCTGCGGAAACCGCGTGGGAGCTATATTTGAGATCCCCACGGGAATGGCAACGGAAAGCGATACAAACACCGCCGCAAACGAGCACAGTTTTATAGAGTTCAGTAATGTAAGCCTTAGATACCGTAATGCCGCCGAGCCTACTCTGACGGGCATAAACGTCAAGATCGAAAAGGGGCAGACCATCGGTGTCATAGGAGCAACGGGATCCGGAAAATCTTCATTCGTCAATATGATCCCGAGATTTTACGACGCTACGGACGGAGTGCTCTATTTCGACGGAAATGACGTCAAAACACTTGACGTTGAAAAGCTTCGTTCAAGAATAGGAGTCGTTCCACAAAAGGCGGTGCTCTTCAAGGGGACCGTACGCTCAAATCTCCTCTGGGGCAATGAGAACGCTACGGAAAGCGATATGTGGAAAGCCCTCGAGCTCGCTTCCGCAAAGGAATTTGTTGAACATAAGGACGGCGGACTCGATGCCGAGGTATTGCAAAAGGGATCCAACTTCTCGGGTGGACAGAGGCAGAGACTGACCATCGCCCGTGCACTTATAAGACGTCCCGAGGTCCTCATACTTGATGACAGCACATCTGCGCTCGATATGGCAACCGATGCCGCGCTTCGACGTGCCATCTCTCAGCTTGATTACGCACCGACGGTATTTATAGTATCCCAAAGAGCTTCGTCCGTCCGCAATGCCGACAAGATACTTGTGTTTGAGGATGGAGAAATAATAGGCTCCGGAACGCACGATGAACTTATTAAAAATTGCGATGTCTATCTTGAAATATACCGTTCGCAGTTCGGTGACGAGGGGCTTGATGCTCCCGTCAAAAGTGCAGATTAAGAAGGAGGTATGATATATGAAAAAAGATACTGAAAAAAGATCGAATATGTCAACTCTTTCAAGAGTGCTCAAGTATTTGAAAGGAAATATATTTTTCCTTATCCTCTCGCTCATATTTGCATTTGCGGTGGTAGTGCTCACGCTCTACCTTCCCGTGCTCATAGGAGATGCCGTCGACCTTGCCGTCGGAGAGGGCGATGTCGATTTTGAAGGAATTGCAAGGATCCTCGGCAAAATGGCTCTGATAATCGCCGCCACGGCACTTCTTCAGTGGATTATGGGAATGATAAACAACAGACTGACATATTCTGTCGTTCAAAAGATCCGCTTTGATGTATTCAATAAGCTTCAGAAGCTCCCCGTAAGCTATGCGGACAATCATCAGACGGGCGAAACGGTAAGCCGCGTCATATCCGATGCGGACAAGCTCGGTGACGGGCTTCTTATGGGCTTCACACAGCTCTTTACCGGTGTACTGACCATCCTCGGAACCCTTCTGTTTATGGTAAGCATAAGTCCCGTGATCACCCTTGTTGTCGTACTTGTAACTCCCGTTTCCCTTTTTGTTGCAGCATTCATCGCAAAGAAGACCTTCTCTATGTTCAAGCGTCAGTCGGAAATAAACGCCGAGCAGACGTCTCTCGTTGACGAGAGCATATCGAATGCAAATGTAGTCACCGCGTTTGGCAGAGAGGCGAGCCTTTACGATAAATTCGTCGGAATAAACGAGGACCTGCGCCGTTGCTCCCTGCGCGCTATCTTCTTCTCTTCAATAACCAACCCTTCGACCAGATTTGTAAACAGCCTCGTTTATACGGGCGTTGCTCTGTCGGGCGCGCTCACGGTCGTTGCCTCATCGGGCAACGAAGGAGCGTTTACCGTCGGAATGCTCTCCTGTTTTCTGAGTTACGCTAACCAATACACAAAGCCCTTCAACGAGATCTCGGGCGTTGTGACCGAGCTCCAGGGTGCACTCGCATCTGCCTCAAAAATTTTCGAGATACTCGACACCCCCGAGGAGATCCCGGAGCCCGAGAATGCCCTTGTGCTTGACAAGAGCAACACGGACGGAAGAGTTTCTCTCTCCGATGTAAGCTTTTCGTACGTTCCCGAACGCAAGCTGATCGAGAATTTCAATCTTGAGGTTAAACCGGGGCAGAGAGTGGCGATAGTAGGTCCAACGGGTTGCGGAAAAACAACGGTAATAAATCTGCTTATGCGCTTTTACGATGTAAACAGCGGCTCGATCAAGGTCAGCGGAACGGATATACGCGACATAACAAGAGGAAGCTTACGCGATGCTTACGGTATGGTACTTCAGGACACATGGCTGAGAAGCGGAACGGTAAGAGAAAATATTACTATGGGAAATCCCGATGCTACCGACGAGGAGATCAAGTCAGCGGCAAAAGCGACACACGCACACAGTTTTATCAAGCGATTGCCGCAAGGATACGACACCCTCATAACCGAAAGCGGCACTACCCTATCTCAAGGTCAGAAGCAGCTTCTCTGCATCACACGCGCTATGCTCAGCAAGCCTATGTTGCTCATTCTTGATGAGGCAACATCATCCATCGACACGCGCACGGAGATAAAGATACAGAAGGCGTTTGCAAATATGATGGAGGGACACACCTCCTTCATCGTAGCGCACCGTCTTTCGACCATAAAAGATGCCGACATCATTCTCGTTATGAAAGACGGAAATGTTATCGAACAAGGAAGTCACGAGGAGCTGTTAGAGAAAAACGGATTCTATACCGAGCTCTACAACAGTCAATTTGTCAATATTTAGTGTAAATATTTTAAGTGAGAGGATCAATTCTTGATTCTTTCACTTTTTTATCACACATTTCACAGAGATATGGAGTATAATAATACATTATAAATACAGAACACAAAACGGAGGAACAAAGTTGCTATTACTTAAAGACATAGTAAAAAAATACGACAGCAACGAAAATGAAGTCACCGCGCTTCGCGGAGTAAGCATAGAGTTCAGGAAGAACGAATTCGTTTCCATTCTCGGTCATTCGGGATGCGGAAAAACGACTCTTCTTAACATCATAGGCGGACTCGACAAATACACAAGCGGAGATCTCATCATCAATGGAAAATCGACAAAGGAATACAGGGATTCGGATTGGGACACTTACAGAAACCATTCTATCGGATTTGTTTTTCAGTCCTATAACCTCATCCCTCATCAGACCGTACTTGCCAATGTTGAGCTTGCGCTTACCCTCTCTGGAGTAAGCAAGAGCGAACGCACACGCCGTGCTAAGGAAGCGCTTACCAAAGTAGGACTTGCGGATCAGATGAAAAAAAAGCCCAATCAGCTCTCGGGCGGTCAGATGCAAAGAGTCGCCATCGCGCGTGCTTTGGTAAATGATCCCGAGATACTTCTCGCCGACGAGCCGACGGGCGCACTTGACTCGGACACGAGCGTACAGATAATGGATATGCTGAAGGAGGTAGCAAATGACCGGCTTGTCATTATGGTAACTCACAATCCCGAGCTTGCCGAGCTGTACTCAACGAGAATAGTAAGGCTTATCGACGGTAATATAGTCAGTGACTCTATGCCGTACGATTCAAGTGCTGAGGCAAAGAATAACGACGAGGCAGAAGAAAGCGAATTTGTATTCAGCAACGGCAAGATCAAAAAGGCCTGCAAGCGCAAAAAGGCAGACGCAAAATCATCTGCCAAGGGCAAAAAAAGATCTATGACATTCAAGACCGCACTTTCCTTAAGTCTTAACAACCTTATGACGAAGAAGGCTCGTACGGTGCTTACCTCATTTGCGGGAAGCATAGGTATCATAGGTATTGCGCTGATACTCTCGCTTTCATCGGGAATTCAAGCCTTTATCACTCAGCTTCAGGAGGATACCCTTTCCTCTTATCCCATCACGATAACGTCTGATGAGGTACAGCTCAACGATCTGCTTACAACGATATTGAGCCAAAAGGATAAAGATATCACGCACGAGATGGACAAGGTCTATTCGAGCTCTGCTATGTTTGAGATAGCGAAGGCGATATTCAACGCAGATGTTCACAAAAACGACCTTGAATCTCTTAAAGCGGCACTTGATGCAGACCCCGATATAGACAAATACGTAACGGATATACAGTATATGTACGCGCAGACCTTGCATATATATTCGAGAGATCCCGACGGAGATCTGGTCAAGGTCAATCCGAGTACCATTATGACGAGCATATCCTCAGGGCTCGGCATGGGCACCGGAAGCAGTATGGGTACGGGAAGCAGTATGAGCGGCTTCGGTTCAAGTATGATGATGTCCGGTCTCAACATATGCTCGGAAATGATCAACAATAAAGAAGTGCTGTCCGAACAATACGATATCGTTGCGGGAAAATGGCCCGAGAAATACAACGAGGTAGTGCTCCTGGTCGATAAAAACAACGAGCTCAACGACCTTTATATGTATGCTCTGGGACTTAAGGATCCCGACGAGATAAACGATATCATCAACGCCGCTATGAAAGGCGAAAGCTACGAAAGTCAGGATATCAGCTTTACGTACGAGGATATTTTGAACAAGACGTTTAATCTTGTTATGAGCGGAGACTATTATCAGCTTGACGAGAGCACAGGCAAATGGGTAAATATGAGCGAGAACGCAAACTATGTTGATTATCTCGCAAAGACAGGTCTTGAGATAAAAATCTCCGGTATCGTAAAGCCCTCGCCCGATTCCGTCGCTCAATCGATATCGGGTGCTATCGGTTATACACATGAGCTTGCAGAATATGTTATTGAGCAAAACGCAAACAGCGACGCTGTAAAGGCTCAGCTTGCCAATCCAACACTCGATATTTTTGAGAATCTTCCCTTCGATGACGGTTCGCTTGACGGTATGACCTCGAAGGATAAGGCAGATGCGGTAAAGACGTATTTTGCTTCACTTACAAGCAAAGAAAAAGCAGAAATATACAAGCAGATCGCCTCGACTCCGTCCGATGAAGAGCTTGATGCTATGACAAAGAAATATATCACTGAAACGGGACTTACCTCACGCGCGGCTATAATAGCCGCGATCAAACAACTCGGCGGCAGTCAGATGGAGGGTATCCCACCGGAAATGATCGAGAATTACCTCAACGCTATGACGGATGAGGAGCTTAATCAGTTCATATACACCGCCGTAAGAGAAAAAGTCGCAGAGCAGTTTGCGAACGCATCCGAGGGTCAGCTCTCGGGACTCGGTGATGACGAGCTTGCAAAGCTCTTTGACGCAAGCCTCAGTGTTATGGACGACGCCTCCCTTGCGAAGCTTTATGAGAAATATATGCCGCCCCGTTTCTCCGATTCAACGTTTGAAAAGAACAAGACAGAGCTCGGCGTTGCCGACAAAAAGATCCCTTCGGCGATCAATATCTACGCTTCGACCTTTGAGGACAAGGACAATATCACCGAATGGATCGCAAACTACAACGCTTCCGCCGAGGCAAACGGCAATGAAGCGGGCACTATCAAATACACGGACTACGTCGGCTTGCTGATGTCCTCCGTAACAAGGATAGTCGATATTGTTTCCATCGTGCTTATTGCCTTCGTAGGTATTTCGCTTGTCGTTTCCGCTATAATGATCGGAGTTATAACCTATATCTCGGTAATAGAACGTACCAAGGAGATAGGTATCCTTCGTGCAATAGGAGCGTCAAAGAAGGATATCAAGCGCGTATTTAACGCCGAAACCACGATAATAGGTCTTGTTTCCGGCGCTATGGGTATCATAATAACGCTTATCCTGCTGATCCCCACGAATATGATAGTTGAGAGCCTTACCGAGGTCTCCAACATCGCTCAGCTTCCTGTCATAGGAGCTTGTGCACTTATAGCGGTCAGCGTAGGCATCACGCTCATCGCGGGTCTCTTCCCTGCCAAGCTTGCAGCCAAGAAGGATCCCGTCGTAGCGCTCAGAACCGAATAATATCAACATTAACCGAAAAGAAGCGCATCGTACTTTCACATTGCAGTACGATGCGCCGATTTTTATATAAATTTAAATCTTTAATCGATTAATTTTCAAATAAAGGTGTGGAAAGGTATCTGTCTCCCGTATCAGGAAGCAAAACAACGATACTTTTCCCATCATTTTCCGGACGTTTCGAGAGCTCGATCGCGGCGTGCAGGGCGGCACCTGACGATATTCCGACCAATATCCCCTCTTTCGTACCGAGAAGTCTTGCCGCGTTATAAGACTTGTCATCCGTTACTGTCATTATCTCGTCGTATACGGTAGTATCCAGCACCTCGGGAACAAATCCCGCACCTATCCCCTGAAGTCCATGCTGACCTGCCTTACCGCCGGATAATACCGCAGACGAAGCGGGCTCAACTCCGACTATCTTAACATCGGGGATCTTTTCTTTAAGGTATTTTCCGACGCCCGTAACCGTTCCGCCCGTTCCTATACCTGCAACAAAAATATCCACATCTCCGTCGGTATCATTAAATATTTCGGGACCCGTTGTATCGTAATGTGCTTTGGGGTTTGCGGGATTTACAAACTGACCCGCGATAAAAGCTCCGGGCAGCTCGTTTGCAAGCTCCTCAGCCTTTTTAATAGCCCCGGACATTCCGAGCCGACCGTCGGACAGAACGAGCTCCGCACCATATGCTCTCATAAGTCTTCTGCGTTCAACCGACATAGTGTCGGGCATTACTATAATGACCCTGTATCCTCTCGCCGCCGCAACAGAGGCAAGACCTATTCCCGTATTACCGCTCGTAGGTTCTATGATAACAGAACCTTCTATCAGCTTTCCGCTCGCTTCCGCCTCGTCTATCATCGCCTTCGCCACGCGATCCTTGACAGATCCCGCGGGATTAAGATATTCAAGCTTGGCTATAAGCTTTACGCCGAGTCCGAGTAATTTTTCTATATTTGTAAGTTCAAGAAGCGGAGTTTTACCGATCAACTGATCGACAGAGGTATATATTTTTGTCATAGTTAAGCATCCTTTCGTACATCATACGCCAAATACATTTTACACTTAATATTATAATACGCACAATCCGTTTTGTCAATTGATTTTTAATGTCCGTGACGAGATGGCTTTTATGATCGAATAAATTCTCATAAATACATATAAAAAAGCGGAGACACATTGAAAATACGCATCTCCGCCTTAACAGTTTACGGCGTTATTCCGAAAATGAGATCAGCTTGTACCCTTCCTTTTCGATGCTGATGGCCATCCGTTTCTTAGT
This sequence comes from uncultured Lachnospiraceae bacterium, assembly GCA_964472845.1. Lineage (GTDB taxonomy): Bacteria > Bacillota > Clostridia > Oscillospirales > CAG-272 > HGM12650. The sequence continues at coordinate 8,632 of CAYYND010000053.1, forward strand.
CTTATTCGAAAGCTCTGATGACAGCGTTATCGATACCTTGCCGCTCGTATGGTCAGGCACGGCAAGCGATATTTCATCAAAGGATTCCAGCGCGCTCTTTACACTTGCCTCGCAGTGCGCGCACATCATACCGTCAACACGAAGTGTCATCTGCTTTTCAAAGGTGTCGCCGAGATTGATGTCCGACGAGGAAAGCTTCGGGCTGTTTGCCTTTTTGACGCTCTCTTTCCTAATGTTGAAAAGGTTGAGTCTGAGCGCGTTGGTAACTACACAAAAGCTCGAAAGGCTCATAGCCGCCGCGCCGAACATAGGGCTGAGCTGCCAGCCGAGCAACGAGATAAATGCGCCCGCGGCAAGCGGAATACCTATGAGATTGTATATAAATGCCCAGAAAAGATTCTCCTTTATATTTCTCAGTGTCGCACGGCTGAGCTTTATAGCGGCAGGAACGTCGGAAAGCTTGCTCTTCATAAGAACTATGTCCGCGGCATCGATAGCGATGTCGGTTCCCGCACCTATCGCGATGCCTATATCGGCACGAGTCAATGCGGGAGCGTCGTTGATACCGTCGCCTACCATAGTTACCTTGCCCTGCTTTTGAAACATTTGAACGACCCGATCTTTTCCGTCGGGAAGTACGCCGGCTATGACCTCATCAACGCCCGCCTGACGTCCTATCGCCTCGGCAGTTCTCTGATTATCACCTGTCAGCATAACGACACGTATGCCCATATTTCTGAGTTCTGCGATCGCCGCGGGGCTATCTTCTTTTATAACATCGGCTACGGCGATCATTCCGATATATTCGTCGCTTTGGGCGAAGAACAGTGGCGTTTTTCCTTCGCTCGCAAGCTTTTGGGACAGTTCCACAGTATCGTGGCTTATTTTCGCTTTTTGCTCTATAAACTCAAATTTGCCGCCGCAGAGTCGATCGTCTCCGAGCCTTGCCTCAAGTCCGTTACCTGCCAGAGCGGTAAAATTCGTGACCTCCGGGGATTCTATTCCAAGCTCCGCCGCCTTTTGAATTATCGCTTTAGCCAAAGGATGCTCGCTCTTGGATTCAAGTGCATAAGCAAGACGTAATAATGACCTCTCGTCCGTCCGCCCCGACGGTATGATATCCGTTACGCGAGGCTCGCCTTTGGTTATGGTTCCCGTCTTGTCAAGCACGACGGTTTGGGTCTTTCCCGTAACCTCAAGTGACTCCGCGGTTTTGAAGAGGATGCCGTTTTTGGCTCCTACACCGTTGCCCACCATTATTGCGACAGGGGTCGCAAGTCCGAGCGCACAAGGGCAGCTGATTACAAGCACCGAGATACCTCTTGCCAGGGCAAAGCCTACGCCTTTATCAAGCAAAAGCCATATAACGGTAGTAATAAGCGCGATCGCCATAACAGCGGGGACAAAAAATCCCGATACCTTGTCTGCGATCTTTGCGATCGGAGCTTTTGTCGCCGCGGCATCGCTGACCGTTTTTATTATCTGAGAGAGCATAGTCTCCTCGCCGACTCTTGTCGCACGACATTTGATAAATCCCGATTGATTGAGTGTTGCCGCCGAAACGCTCTCACCCTCTCCCTTATCTACGGGAACGCTCTCGCCCGTAAGCGCAGATTCGTTTATAGCACTGTTTCCCTCGATTATGACGCCGTCGGTCGGAATACTCTCTCCGGGTCTTACGACAAATATATCATCCTTTGCGACCTCCTCAATCGGCACGGTAAGCTCTTCGCCGTTTTTTATCACCGTTGCGGTCTTCGGAGCAAGGTCGATAAGTCCTCTCAGCGCGTCGGTCGTACGTCCCTTCGAGCGCGCCTCAAGTAGCTTGCCGAGAGTGATCAGCGTCAATATCATCGCCGCCGATTCAAAATAAAACTCGTGCGAATAATGCACCGCAAGCTCGGTGTTCCCGTTGAGCTGTGCCGAGGTCATAGCAAAGAGAATGTACGTGCTGTATATGAAAGAAGCCGCCGAACCGAGAGAAACGAGCGCGTCCATATTGGGCGAGCAATTCAAAACGCTTTTAAATCCGCTGATAAAGAATTTTTGGTTTATTACCATAACTATCGCCGACAGCAACAGCTGAACGAGCCCGAGAGCTATATAGTTACCGTCAAAGAATGAGGGCAACGGAAGCCCCCACATCGTATGCCCCATGGACACGTACATAAGCACGATAAGAAATCCGAGCGACCACAAAAGTCTTTTGAGCATTACAGAAGTCTCGTTGTTCTTAGGACTTGCAGATCCGACGTTTGAAGAGTTCTTCGATTTCCCTGCGGCACCCTTCTCCGATGCTCCGTATCCCGCCGCCACTACGGCGGCTATTATCTCCTCCGAGGGGGCATCCCCTTCGACTCCCATAGAGTTTGTCAGAAGGCTTACCGAGCAAGAGGTCACTCCCTTGACCTTCGAGACTGCCTTCTCGACGCGGGCAGAACAAGCTGCACAGCTCATACCCGTAACATCATATTGCTTCATTTTTATGACAATTCCTTTCAATATGCCTTTTGTATATAAAAATTATACACTTTAATTTTGCGTTTGTCAAGTGAGATAGTTCAAATAATAAAAAAATGCGCAACCTTTCGATCGGAGTTTTCTTTCTTATGATAACCAAACAGATGCACATCCAATCCTGCAAAAAAATGCAAAAAAAGAAGAGCCATACGGCTCTTCCCTGTTATGCGAGAAACGGGACTTGAACCCGTACGGTGTAAACCACACGCCCCTCAAACG
>CAYYND010000054.1:0-11178 GCA_964472845.1 uncultured Lachnospiraceae bacterium
CCGTTACCGCAACAAGTAAATTTTTCTGTGCTACTCTTCCCTTTGCCGAAAAACTCGGCTGGTTCGGAACGATATTTCTCAGCTACGGATTTCTTACATATGTTGCCGTCGCCATCGCCATAGTCGTGGCAATAATATTCAAACGCACTCGCGTGGGACTCAACCTTCGCGCTGTCGGCGAGGCACCTGCTACGGCAGACGCGGCAGGCATAAACGTCACAAAATACAAATATTTTGCCATTGCGATCGGAAGTATGATCGCGGGACTCGGCGGATTCTACTATGTTATGGTCTATATGAACGGCGGTTGGTCGAACAGCTCGCCTATCATCGAAAGAGGTTGGCTTGCTATCGCACTCGTAATATTTGCGCTTTGGAAGCCCGATATCGGCATTTTCGGTTCGGTGCTTTTCGGCGGACTCTACATTCTTTATCTGTTTATTCCCGGTCTCAGCAACGCTACCCGTGAGGTATTCATGATGCTTCCCTATGTAGTAACGATACTCGTTCTCGTGCTTACAAGCATTCGAAAGAGACGCGAAGATCAGCCTCCGGCATCTCTCGGTCTGTCTTATTTCCGAGAGGAAAGATAAGGTCTTAAAAAGCTTAATAAAAGATACTTTTTTAAAAGCCGTACAAAGCCGCTCAAGCTTTGCACGGTTTTTGCTTTTGCTCTCTTTCCGAATTTTCTACTTTTAAAGATTTTGCCGTTTTTGACATTCGAGAGCTCATCGGCACAAAACTCTCCAAAACCCTCCGCTAAAAGTCATATTAACGCCTCGGCATAAATAAATTGTACTGTATACTGTTATGATAAAATTGGAGGCAGATATGAAAAGAACACATTCCCTTTTGTCCGTTATATTTCTATTTTCCGTTTTAACGGCATTGACCATCTTTTATTCTCCGCGCACCTACGCGGCTCTCGGAAGCCAATCAACCTCTGATGCACTCTCCACCGTACTGAGCGGCGGCAGTGATAAGGCAGATCAAATATCCTTGAGCGGCGGCAAGGAAAAAACGCAATATATTCTCTCGCCTGCGCTCAATGTGATCTCCGCAAAGCACGGAATGTCAAAATGGACCTTATGCGGCAACGATATCTATTTTTGCGAGGATGATTTTTGCCGTGCTCTCAATCTTGCCGAAATACCTTACATCACCGTGACCAAGCTTCCCGAAAAAGAGTTCGGCGCGCTCGTGCTCGGAAGCACTCCCGTAAGCGAGGGGCAAGTGCTCTCGGCATCAAATCTTGCGCTTATGAAATATGTACCTGCCGATGACGGCGCCGCGGCATCCTCTTCGAGCTTTGAGTTCACCTGCGGAGAAAACATTTATACAACAGTCTGCTCACTATACATAATCGAGAAGAACAACTTCGCTCCGACGGTATCATCCAAAAGTGCCTCAAGCCTTGCGTGCGGAACCTTTTCCGGCATAACGACTCACGGAAGTATGAGCGCATACGATCCCGAGGGAGATGCCCTCACGTTCGAGATAGTCGAATATCCCAAGAACGGATACCTCAAGGTCTCGGATCCATCGGGAGGTAATTGCAGCTACACTTACACGCCGAAGGAAAAATATTCCGGCAAGGACAGCTTCAAATACGTTGCAATAGACAAGTACGGCAACTACTCCGCCTCGGCGACTGTAAGCATTACGGTCAACAAGCGAAAGACCAACGTAGTGTTCTCGGATCTCGATGACAGCAAATATCAAAGTTATGCGGTTTCCGTTACAGAGGCAGGTATTATGAGCGGAACGCAGATCGGCAACGGCTTCTATTTTTATCCCGATCAGAGCGTCAGCCGTATCGAATTTCTCGTTATGGCTATGAATGCCGCCGGCATTACCGAGGTAGCAAATGTCAAGGACACGGGCTTCTGCGACGATGCGGATATTCCCTCCGCGATGAAAGGATACGCGGCGGTCGCTTACAGGCTCGGATATCTTCACGGCACGGTCGAAAACGGAGAGCTGTGCTTCAAGCCTCACGAAGCAATAACGAGAGCCGAGGCGGCATACATATTATGCAATCTTCTCGATCTTAAGCCGGCTAATACTACCGTCACGGTCTTTGCAGACAGTATTCCCACCTGGGCGGAAAGCGCAGTCTACACTACCCATTATTACGGCATCCTCAGAGACGACAACGGAAAGATCTCTTCCTACGCTAAGCTTTGCCGCGGAGACGCCGCGCAGATGCTCGACGCAGTCATAAGAATGAAAGGCTGATTTAAAAAATCTTCCTTGATACATAGCTGAATTATTGGTAAAAATATGTATAGTCAAAGCGAATGATGTCGCATAAAATACTACTAAGGAACCAACGTCCCTAAAAAGGTTTCGTCGGCTTCTAAAATCAAAAAAGTGGTATATGCTATGTCATTTGATAAATTCGGACCAAACGAATATTTGGAAATAATTTTCGGACTGCTCGTGCCTTTCATCGGAACTGCGGTAGGAAGCGCCTGTGTATTTTTTATGCGAAAGGCTATGAGCAGTCGAATAAAACACGCGCTCGCGGGATTTGCGGGCGGTGTAATGGTCGCGGCGTCGGTATGGAGTCTTATCATTCCCGCGATAGAAAGCTCCGCTCATCTCGGGCGGCTCAGCTTTATTCCGGCGGTAGTCGGAGTTATGCTCGGCGTATTGTTTTTGTGTGCCACAGATCCCATTATCCAAAGAATAAACAAAAGCCGTTGCGGTTCACTGCCCGAAAAGATCGATAGCTCGGTCGGATCAGCTACGCCCGAGCGAAAAAAGAGCTCTATGCTCTTTTTAGCGGTAACACTTCATAATTTTCCCGAGGGAATGGCGGTCGGAGTCGCGTTTGCGGCAAGTATCTATTCGGAAAGCCGCGCCGCTCTCACTGCAGCGACCGTGCTTGCGTTGGGAATCGCAATACAGGATTTTCCCGAGGGCGCCATAATCTCCATGCCGCTTGCAAGCAACGGAATGAAAAGATCCAAAGCTTTTTGGCTTGGCACACTTTCCGGGCTCGTTGAACCGCTCGGCGCGGTGCTTACGATACTCGCCGCGGGTCTTGTGCTCCCCGTTCTTCCATATCTCCTATGCTTTGCGGCGGGTGCTATGCTCTACGTCGTAGCAGAGGAGCTTATACCCGAGATACACGAGGACAGACATTCCACGCTCGGAGTCGTGATGTTCGCGATCGGATTTTCCGTTATGATGATGCTCGACGTAGCCCTGGGGTAAGCACTTATTGAGCTTTTTCAAGATACGGTCAAATACAAAATCGCCTGACGCTTCATTCGGAAAACGTCAGGCGTATTTTTTATCTGCACAAAGGCGCAAGGTCAATGCGGCATCGGCGAATATTCCCTATCAACCGTTATCACGCAATAATAATTCGGATAGGTATCTTTGACGAGGGCGGAGATGGCTGCCTTGATCTCTCCGTCGGTCATTTCAATATCAAACGGCACGACGCAATCAAATATCACGTTGCAGTTGGTAGGTCCTTCGACAACTCTCAAGTCGTGCACTGTCATACTCGGATATATGACCTTGACCTTATCGGCAAGCCACATACGAAGATCGGTCGCCACGGTGCTCGTAGTGGAGATAGGGTCATAATGTATTATTATATGCAGTCCCGGATCCTTCAAAAAATCACGCTCGATATTATCAATGATCTCGTGTGCCTCAAGCGTATCTTTTTCCGCCGCCATTTCAACGTGCGCGCTCGCAAACATTCTTCCCGGGCCGTAATCATGCACCATAAGATCGTGGGTTCCCAAAACGCCGGGATATGACATTATCTTATCGTGTATCATTCTAACGTATTCCCTGTCGGGCGCCTTGCCGAGCATAGGATCCACCGTTTCCTTAACGAGCCCAAAGCCGCTGTAAAGTATAAATACGGCGACCGCTATTCCTATCCATCCATCAAGCTCGATATCCGCAAAGTGCGAAACAAGCAGAGCGATAAGCACTGCCGCGGTCGAAACAACATCGTTCCGACTGTCAGCCGCCGTTGCTATCAGAGCATTTGAGGATATCCGCTTGCCTATCTTTCGGTTAAAAAGCATAAGCCAAAGCTTCACGGCGATAGAGGCCAAGAGCACACCTACGGTTATCCAGCTGAACTCCACCTCGGTAGGGTGCAGTATCTTATCAAGGCTTCCCTTAAAAAGTTCAACCCCTATAACAAGAATAAGCAAAGCTACCGAGAGACCCGAGAGATATTCGTATCTGCCGTGTCCGTACGGATGCTCGGGATCCGCGGGCTTTGACGCCATCTTAAAGCCGAGCAGGTTTATAATGCTCGATGACGCATCGGAAAGATTGTTTACGGCATCAGCTGTTATCGAGACAGAGCCCGACAGCGTTCCCACCGTTATTTTTCCGACAAACAGCACGAAATTACAGAGCATCCCGACGATGCTCGAAAGCTTCCCGTACGCTGTGCGTACCTCTTTTTTTTTCGCGTTTTTATGATCCTTTATAAACCTTTTGATCAAAAGTTCCGTCATATCAGTATGTCATACCTCAAAATTACAATTATAAGTTATCATTCGGCGCACTTTGCGCCGTTTTCGCTCGACTCGGAATCGAGCACCGCCTCGGGCACAAGTTTAATAAGGACAAGCTCGGGACGGTTGAACACTCTCGGAATAGAGCTTAATGCAAGACCGCGGCTTACTATCATTTTGCCGTTGTCAAGCTCATATTCACCGCCTGCATATTTCGGAAAGAGTCCCTGACCCGGTGCATAAAGTCCGTTGAGCACGAGCGGGATCCTTACCTGACCGCCGTGCGCGTGACCGCAAAGCACGAGATCAAAGTTACAGGTATTGTAATATTTCACTCGCTCGGGACGGTGAGAGAGCAAAACGGTAAACGCCTCGTCATCCTTTTCGTTATTAAGTCTTACAAGCTGTCTTGCAAAAGCTCTGCGCTCCGCCGTCTCATCAGCTCCGCAGACAGAGATACGCTGTCCCTTGACAAAAGCTGTCCCGCTCTCGCCCGCAAGCACGCAGACACCGTAGGACTTTATAAGCTTTTTGATATTCTCTATCTCGCCCGTGCGGTGCTCGTGATTGCCGGGCACGTAATAACACGGATATTTTTGCCCTATTTCATTAAAGAGCATTATCGATCCGTCGTAGCATACCCGATCATCCACGACATCGCCCGCAAGAAAAATGATATCCGGCTTTTGCCTCTCTATGGCTTTGAGCAAGATCTTTTGGTTTGCACCGTAAACCTTGCTGTGCAGATCCGTGATAAGCAACGCGCGCACAGTGTCGGTAAGCTTCGGAGAGCTTACGGTATATTTACACAGCTTAATTTTTTCGCTCGTTGCGACAGCAACAGCCGCAGGAAGTGCCAGAGCCGTTGCGATTTTAAGCGTAGTTTTCAGTTTCGGCATACTTTTATCCTTTCTTTAATAGCTTGAATGATCGGTGGACATCACCGACAGGCATCAGTTGATAAATCCGATATTATAGTACCCCGCCGCCTTGAGTATCGGACAAAGCTCGGCGAACGCGGACGGAAGCAATATCCTTATGTTATATCTTTCAAGATAGTATATGATATTTATGGAGTCAAGATATTCACAAATCTTCGCCGCGTCATTCGGGTCATAACCAAAGCCCGTAAGGTCTATGGAGAGTCCGTCGCAACATCTTGAGAGATATGTAAGGTATTCGCCGATATCTTCGTTTGAGAATACCGTATGAGGTATTGCCACATTCACAACGGCAACCGTTTTTCGAGCGGCGTCACTTACGAAATTGAATATTCGGTCCGAGCTTGCGTAATCGGTCGGCAAGTCCATAAGCACGATCTCATCGACCCCCGCGATCCCTGCCTCGGTGATGACGGATACCTCAAGCGCCTCCTGCGCTATTCTCGTTACACCCGTATAATTGTACGAAGTGCAATGGAATATCCCGCAGGTCTTTAAGCCCTTTTCCTCAAACGCCGAGACTGCGTTCGCAAGATCGTATCTTCCGTCAAGCTTAACGTCCGGATCCATAGCCTTTTCAACTTCGCTTATGAACGTGAGCGCGCCGTCTGAATTTTTCAGATCAAACGACACCGAATCGTAGCCGTTTGGGATCACATCGTCTAAAAAATCAAAGCTTGCATTCTTTACGGCATCGGAAGAGACGGCAAAGCAATAGAGCGACGGAGTCCTCAGCACCTCTCCCTCAAAAGGATGCGATATTACATTCTTGTATTCATCGGGAAGCTCGGTACCGTTGTGATCTTGCTTTACCGTTCGGTCAAGCAGAGTCCCGATAACAACGGCAAGCAGCAGTGCACCGAGCGCACATACCACGGGTATCATTATCCGATACGACACGTTGTCTGTCGCTCCCGAATACTGACTTTTATAACGTCTCCTGCGTCTTTTCATCTGCTCTCACCGTCCTTTGATCTGAACTTTGCATCACTGCATTTTTGTAAGGTCTATTGAATTGAATAGATCGTTCGGAGTAAACACGAGCTCGTCGCGACATTCCGACACAGCACGGCTGATCTCGTAAAACTGATATTCATCCATAAGACTTGAAATATTTAGCATAACGTACTGCGGATCGGGTTCAAGGCGTTTCACGATAACATAGCCTCCGCCCGAACTGATAACCTCGCTGTATGTTCCGTATCGAAGCTCCTCGGCGATCTCCTCATAGTGATCGTCTACCTCGCCTTCAAGAAAATACATACCGCTCTCGGCACTCATATCGCTGTCCTCGTTGTAACGTTCCATAACGCTCTCAAACGACTCTCCGTCTCTCAGTGCCCGATAAGCCTCATCCGCCAACTCGCGGCTCTCGGCATCGCTCCTGCCGTCCTTGGTTGCGGAAATAAATATATGCGCGGTATGGACGAAAAGATCACCGTCCATTATCATCTGATACACCTCATTCATATCGTTTGAAACGATACCGAGATCGATATACGCATATCTTACCGCGTTTTCGAGAAAGTCCGTACCGATCGTAAGTCTGAGGAAGCTGTCGGTCATATAGTTCTCTTTGAGATATTTTTTATACTTGCTCATACCTCCGAGCTCTTTAACAAGATCCTCAAGAAAGCTGTCGACGTATTCCTTAACAGACGAATCGCTGAGCCCGTAGCCGATGCCTCTCGCAAGCTTTATGACCGCGCAATCCTGTTTTATGGCAGAGGCGACCTCGCTCTCGAGCGTCTCGCGGTATTTTTCGGCAGTCTCTTCGTTTTCCCATATACCGACGCCGTACGCAGCTTCTATTTTTTTCTTACAAAGCATCGTAATATAACGAAGCTCCTCGTATTTCACCGCGTATGAGTCGATATTTCCGACGATCGCACTCTCTTCTTCGGTGCTCTCTATCGGCTTATATCCGCACGAGCAAAAAACCATGCACACGGCGGTCAGAAGCGCGATAAGAGAACATACCCTTTCTAAATTCTTTTTCATCTGTGTTCGATTCCGAGCCGTAAGATCACTTTCCGTCAGTGCTGAGCGTACTGTCGGGCATAAGAGTAACAAGATCAAGCGTTTTTCCGAAATCATTGAGTTCAAGCGAAAGCTCGGCCCGTCTTGGGTTTACTATCTCGAGCATCTTTGCATAACTTATTTGACTTGAGTACTGCGAAATATGAGTATTCATAAATGTTCTGTCTTTTTCAAAACGCTTAATAACGTAATATCCTTTATCCGTCTTTACGACGTCGCTTATACCGCCGACCTCAAGTCCGAATGCCGCATCCTCATAAGCTTCGTCCATAGAGCCTTTGACAAAGTAATAACCCGCGGTGGATGGTCTGCTGAAGTCCTGATCCGTCCCGTTTCTGATATAATCTTCAAGCTCGGCATCACCTTGTCTGAGTGCGTCGCGCACCTCGACCGCCTTGGCGTATTTTTTCTCAAAATCCTCGTCGTTCTCGCACTTCAGGAATATATGATCCGTGCAGATAAACTCATCCGAGGTCATTATCTCCCAGATATCATCATCGCTGTAAGGGATAAGATCCTTCTCACAGAATATATCGTAAAGCTTAGACTCGGCATACTCCACGCCGATGAAGGTTCTCATCACGCGGTCCGTAAGCCCTTCTTCACGAAGCGTCTTTTCGTAATATGCGTAAGCCTCCTTCATCTGTTTTGAGGTAAGCGACGTATCCGCCTTGGTCTCGGCTTCGGTCGTTGCCCCCGTCTCGCTGCCCGCCGAACCGCCGTTGGCACTGTCGGACTTCGAATACTTTTCGTTATATGCGGCGCACACCATGGTATAGATATAGCTGTCTACGCTCTTTTTGATATCCCTCTTATTGAGCGCATTTTTGTATCCGTACTCATCGCAAAGCGTTAATATGACGTAATTTGCCTTGATCCCCTCGTAAACAAGCGTTTCGAGTTCTTCACGGTACTTTTCGGCAGTCTCCGGGTCATCCCATATCCCCTCGCCGTACTTATATTCAAGCGATCTTCTGTATTCGAGCGCGAGGAAGCTGTATTCGTCGTAGTAAATATCGTAATCCCCTATTTTGCCGATGACCTTGTTGTCAAGCTCGGTCGGCCTGAGCGCATCCGTCTTGTATCCGATAACCTCGCAAGAGGTCAGGACAAACGGGAGCAGCATTACCGCAACCACCGCGATACACATAAGTCTTATTATTTTTTTCATTTATATTTCCGCCTTTATTTGATGTATATATATGGGTACACCCATTCCATTTTATTATACAATATTATTGTGACGGTATTGTGAATTTACCTTGCGTTTTTATGATTTTATGCAGATATATCTTATTTCAGCAAGCGAGCACGGCGTTTTTCGAGCTTATCCTTCAAATAATTTAAAACATTAAAAAAATCATTGACAATTTACGCCGAGGGTGATATAATTAGATGATTATGCTTGTAATTTACCGTTTCGCGAGCCGCGCCTTTGGGGTAAGGCTTTGTGCGGAGCATAGAAAGGAAACGTCAAAAAATATGCAATGGACATCTTTAAATGATCTGAGAGAAAAATATCTTTCATTCTTTGAATCAAAAGGACATTTGAGACTTCCCTCTTATTCGCTTATTCCGAATAACGACAAGTCACTGCTCCTTATCAACTCGGGTATGGCACCGATGAAGAAATTCTTCACGGGAGAGGAAGAGCCGCCACGTCACAGAGTTACCACCTGCCAAAAATGTATCCGTACCCCCGACCTTGAGAGAGTAGGTCACACGGCTCGTCACGGTACATTTTTCGAGATGCTCGGAAACTTCTCCTTCGGAGATTACTTCAAGTCAGAGGCTATTCCGTGGGCGTGGGAATTTCTCACCGTCACTCTCGAGATCCCCGAGGACCGTCTCTGGCCTTCGATATACGAAAACGACGAGGAAGCCTTCGAAATCTGGAACAAGGTCATAGGCGTCCCCGCTGAGAGAATAGTCAGACTCGGAAAAGAAGATAACTTCTGGGAGCACGGATCGGGTCCCTGCGGCCCCTGCTCCGAGATATACTTCGACAGAGGCGAAAAATACGGATGCGGCTCGCCCGACTGTAAGCCCGGCTGCGAATGCGACAGATTTATGGAGATCTGGAACAACGTATTTTCTCAGTTCAACAACGACGGCAAGGGCAATTACACAGAGCTGGCACAGAAGAACATAGACACGGGTATGGGTCTTGAGCGTCTTGCTTGCGTTATGCAGGGCGTTGACAATATGTTCGAGGTAGATACGATCAGAAAGATACTCGACAAGGTCTGCGAGATCTCGGGCAGAGTATACGGCGAGGACAAGGACAAGGACATCTCCATCCGCGTTGTTACAGACCACATTAAGAGTTCTATGTTTATGATCTGCGACGGTGTTATTCCCTCAAACGAGGGCAGAGGCTATGTTCTTCGCAGAATAATACGCCGCGCTTGCCGCCACGGTAAGCTTCTCGGCATCAGCCACGAATTCCTTCCCGAGCTTTGCGAGGTAGCCATCGGCGAAAACGTCGGCGCGTATCCGGAGCTTGGCGAAAAACGCGAATACATCCTTAAGGTCATTGCAATGGAAGAGGGCAGATTCAACGCAACGCTTGACGCCGGACTCTCCATACTTTCAAATATGATCCGCGACTCATTCAAAACGGGCAAGAAGTCCCTCTCGGGCGCCGATGTTTTCAAGCTTTATGACACCTTCGGCTTCCCCATCGATCTCACCAAGGAGATCGCCGCCGAGCAGCACATTTCGATAGATGAAAAGACCTTCAAGGAGCTTATGGAAAAGCAAAAGCTCAGAGCAAGAGCGGCAAGAGCTGATGTTTCGGGTTGGTCAAACGCTACCAAAACTCTTATCGCGGGACTTTCCAAGACGGAATTTACGGGATATGCAGAGACTGAGACAGAGGCAAAGGTCATCGCCATTATCGCCGACGATATGCTTGTCGACACGGTAAGCGAGGGCGAATTCTCCGTTGTACTCGACAAGACCCCCTTCTACGGAGAGGGCGGCGGTCAGGTCGGAGATACGGGTATTCTTGCGACTGAAGGACTTATGATAAACGTATCCGACACGCAAAAGAGCGACGGGGTATACATTCATATGTGCTCCATCGTAAACGGCGTTTTGAGCGTCGGAGATACCGTCAAAGCTCAGATAAACGCATCGCGCAGAGAGGCGATCAAGAGAAATCACTCCGCGTGCCACCTGCTTCAGGCGGCGCTTCGCAAGGTACTCGGTACTCACGTTGAGCAATCCGGATCTTATGTGGACGAAAACCATCTCAGATTTGACTTTACCCACTTCTCTCCCATGTCCGAAAAAGAGCTCAGCAAGGTAGAAATTCTCGTAAACAACAATATTCTCATAGGCAATCCCGTAGTTACAGAGGTAATGGGAATAGAGGATGCCAAGAAGAAGGGTGCTATGATGCTCTTCGGTGAAAAGTACGGCAGTACGGTCAGGGTTGTTTCCATGGGCAACACGTCGATCGAATTTTGCGGCGGTACCCACGTTGCAAACACAGCTCAGATCGGACTCTTCAAGATCAGATCCGAGGCATCGGTAGCCGCAGGTGTAAGAAGGATCGAGGCGGTCACGGGCAACGGCGTACTCGAGCTCATCAAAGAAAAGGACGAGCTCATAAACGAGACGGCAAAAGAGCTCAGAGTTCAGAATGTCAATGAGATCGCCAAGCGCGCCGCATCGCTCCAGACCGAGCC
>CAYYND010000055.1:0-9452 GCA_964472845.1 uncultured Lachnospiraceae bacterium
CGGTTTTCGTGTTTCGTGTGGGACAGCTGTTCTTAACCATCTGACCGCCGATAGAGCCGGCCTGACGGGATGTGAGGTCACCGTTGTAACCCTGGTTAAGAGTAACGCCTACTTCGTTTGCTGCCTGCATCTTGAACTGCTCAAGTGCCTGCTTAGCTTCGGGAACAAGTGTCTTGTTGCTTGCCATAATAATCTTTCTCCTTAATCTATGCCTCTTTGCACAATTTTCATTATGCTTTCAGGTTTAATTCGATCCACATCGGGAGCTTCTTGCCGAAGCACTTTGTATCTGTCTTTCGGTCGCTTCCGATCCTCGTGTCTTGAGCGTTTTATCGCTCTGCTATTATTGTTGGCAAACCTGTTTCTTTTATGAATGGTATTTTGTGCTTGTTTTGGCAATCGCAATCGAAAAAAACATCAAGGATAAAAGGCAAAACGGTATAAAATTTATAAACGATGAAATTATAAAAGGCAAGCTAACGAAAAGATTCGGTGCCGCTGAATTTCGATGCGAAACGGATCATCTACTCCTGCGCTTTCAGAAAGTCAATACAGCGCTTGACCTCTTCAAGTCCCGTCGGATCCAGCCCCTCGCTTTCCACGACTATGCGAAGCCCCATATCCAACGCCTTTTTACGAACATCCAATATCGGCGCCTCGCCCTCTCCGAGCGCTTTTCCGACGCCGCCCCGCAGTCCGTCTTTCAAATGGATCGTGCGAACACGACCGAAGAGGCGATCCAAAACAGCAATCGGATCAATATGGGCATTGAAGACCCAGAAGGTATCTATCTCAAAATCAAATGTGCCGCGCTTTTCCAGTTCAGAATGAATGGTAGATCCCCAAGGCATAATGGTAAACTCGCGATCGTGGTTATGATACCCGAGCGCTATGCCCTCTTTTGCAAGGCGCAGCTGTGCCCTATTCATTACGGAACAAAAATCAATTATCTTTTCCAATGTATTCAGATCGGCACCGGGCACGATTATATGTTTGTTACCGATAGTCTTATGATAAGCGATCGTTGCTTCAATATTCTCAGGCAAGAGTTCTTTGTACCCGGTATGTGTACCGCTACATATCAACCTATATTTTTCTTGCCATGCCGCGATCTTCTCGGCGGGATGTCCGAAAAATCCTGCATACTCAACATATTTGTAGCCGAGAGCGGCTACCTCGCGCAACGCGCCCTCCATATCCTTTTCGGTCATATCGCGAACGCTGAATAATTGTAATCCGTATTCGTATTTCATAAATATCCTCCTCATTATACTTTTTGCAAGCTTATTTGTTGTCTTTCGGATTTTTATCTTCCTTCGACTCTTAAATACTTAA
This sequence comes from uncultured Lachnospiraceae bacterium, assembly GCA_964472845.1. Taxonomy (GTDB): domain Bacteria; phylum Bacillota; class Clostridia; order Oscillospirales; family CAG-272; genus HGM12650. Next base: position 1,336 of record CAYYND010000055.1, read on the forward strand.
CCGCCTTTTCGATATCCGCTTCCGGGTCGTCGCCGCACTCTCTTTCTATCGTCAAAAATCCGTCGTAACCTATCTCATCCAACGCCCTCAAATAGCTTTTCCATGCCACGCTTCCCTCACCGAGCGGCACTTCTTTAAAGCTCTTGCAAGCATTTAAAGCATCCACGCCGCCTACCGCAAAAGCGTGGTATATTTCCGTCGGCGTTTGTGCGTCGCTTAATTTGATTCCGTCTTTTGCGTGCGTATGTACGATATAATCTCTCAACAGGTACACAGCCTCCGTGGGATCTTGTCCCGTTACCATCACAAAGTTTGCGGGGTCTAAATTTACGCCTACGCCGCCCTTTGTGTCTTGCAAAAACGAAAGCAAGGTCTGCGCGCTCTCGGGTCCGGTCTCGATCGCAAGAGTCACACCTTTTTCCTTTGCGTAAGAGCCGCATTCGGTAAGTGCGGAAAGCATCACCCCATATCTCGGCTCGCTTTTGTCCGCGGGTATCACGCCGATATGCGTAGTAACGACAGGAGATCCGAATTCTGCTGCAAGATCAACGATCCTTTTCGTTTTTTCTATTCGTTCGGCATTATCCTCGGCTTTTTCAAAGCCATAGCCGCCCATATCACCGCAAAGTGCGGATACTGAAAGTCCTTTCGCTTTAAGCAATTCTTTATATCGAGTTTTCATCTCCGGCGAAAGCGTCTCAGGTGAAAAATCTCCCGTCGTTGCGTATATCTGAACACCGTCAAGTCCAAGTGCCGCCGCCAGCTTGATCCCTTCAAAATGGCTCTTTTTGAAGCAGTCGGTAATTACACCTATCTTGCTCATAGTACGACCCACTCCCCGTCTTTTTCTTTGGCTTTCAATGCTGCCTCTCTCATTTTCATTACCTCATATGTTTCCCTCGTATCAAAGGACACATTACCCGTTTGATAGAAATCCAAAATATCGGCAATCAAGCCTTTGAAGAAATCCGATCTGACCGCCACATATCTCGACTCCTTTTCCTTTGTGTGCGCTATAAAACCCGTAGGTAAGCCGTATGTCTCGCAGAAAACGATATTCGCTTTACGGCCGTCTTTATATTCAAAACGGAAAATGTATTGATCCTCTGCCCGTTCCGAGCGGACCTTGCTTGCGCCTATTCCCATAAGCTTGACCAACATTTCGGTTTGATGAATAATGTATTCTTCTGCGCTCGCACCACCGCCGAGCACGGTTGCGGCGTCGCATTTGCCTGCATACTCCATCAGCTCATTACTGTAACGAAGTGCCGAGCTTGTAAAAAAGTTTGTTCCGTACTCTTCCGCGATGTCAAAGATTTTCTCAGCAGTTTTAAGATCCGGAGCGAAGGTTTTATCAATATAGGTGTTTTTTCCGTATTTGAGCGCGACCTCCGCATATTTCAGATGCGTTTGCGGATCTGTCGGTGCCAAAATGAGGATATAATCGCTTTTCTCACAAAGCTCTTCTATTGTTTCACATCTTTCAACCCCGAAAGCCGCACACCACTCATCCGTAGTCCTGCCGTCCACAGGCGAGGCATCCTGCTCTGCCCACGCATACTTTACCTCAAGATCCGCACCCGATTCCGCACTTGCCTGCTTTATCCAAACGGGATAATTGTTTGCGTGCCATTCCGATATATACAAATCGATAAAGCCTATCGTCTTCATTAAAATCTTATCTCCTTTTTCGCATCAGATGAGGTGTACAATGCGTCAAGCAGCTTCATACTCTCCAAGATCTCGGAAATGTTGTTTTTATCCTTTACTCCCGTTTTTATGCTTTCCAAAAACGCTTTATCTTCGCACAGGTACATATTCGGGATATCGTGTTCGGTAAGCGTCGCTTGAAGCGTCTTGCCGTCAAAAAACTCAAACTGTCCGCCATAGGTCAATCTTGCGCCGCCCTTGTTGCCCATAAAATCGATAAACATTTCGTTTTTGTTGATGTTCTGTGCCCACGCACCGTTAAAGTCTATGCTCGCCTTGTCGGTTCGAATATATCCCGAGATATACTCTTCTACGTCATTTGTGCCGCTTTCGATATCTGCTGTATCTTCAGCCCACATACCGTATCCTTTATAGTTATATTCTTTCATATTTTTTGCGAGCTCATTATACGCATCACAAGTTACCGACTTTAATTTCGCGCCGCCCAAAATATAGAGTATCAAATCGAGAAAATGAATTCCCCAATCTATAAGTACGCCGCCTCCCGACTGCGTTTTTGTCGTAAATGCGCCGCCGAGTCCCGGAATGCTGCGAGTGCTTCTGAACGAACAGTATACGTGGTAGATATCGCCGAATTTGCCCTGCTCATTCCATTCCTTCAATATTTCGACCGATCTGTGATAACGGTTGCAAACTCCGATATTCAGCATCCTGCCTTGCTTTTCTGCCTCTTTTGCCATCTCTTCGGAAAGTGCATAATTTACCGTGATCGGCTTTTCACACATAACGTGCTTCCCTGCTCTCAAGGCATCCATCGTGATCGTGTAGTGAGCAAAGTTCGGCGTAAGCACCCATACAGCTTCCACCTCTTTGTCAGCAAGAACCTCCTGATAGTCAGCAGTCACGTTTTCCACGAACGGATATTTTTTCTGTACCGCCCGAGCTTTCTCAATTATAATATCACACGCATATTTTACTCTTATATCTTCCATTTTTGCAAACGCCGGGAAATGCGCATTGTTTGCAATTCTGCCGCAGCCGATCACTGCTATTACTGTCATAATCATATTCTCCTTTAAAAAAGTTTATATCTATATTATAAAGCAGATAACGAGCATTGTAAATATCTATCTTTTGTCGAAAATTCATCATTTTTTTGTTTTTTACGCATAATATACAGCTTTTTTTAAAATATTTTATCTCTATTGACAAATCCGTATTTTGCAGGTATACTATATGAAAGGAGGGTTTCGTTATGTCATACCATAAAACACGTTATCATTTAAACAACATCTATTTGGAAGATCCGTTACGCTTCGGCGACATTCGACTCATCCAGATAGGGCGCCGCTATTGCGAGGCATCGGAGATCATCGCCGCACATCCTCACCTAAATTGGTTTGAACTGACTATAATCACACGCGGGCCTGCAACGGTCGTAACAAACGGTGAGGAAACTTGTGTGGGATCGGGAGATATCTATCTCTCGTTTCCGTGCGATATACACGAGATCCGTGCGGGCGAGCAGTCAAAGCTGGAATATGATTTTTTCTCGTTTTACTGCACGGATACAACCTTGGAAAAAGATCTTAAAAGCATAATCCGCAGCTCTCGCGGCGGAGACAACCGAGTATTTCAAGACGAGAAGATATCAAGGCTCGTACAAAATGCCATCTCCGAGCTTTCTGTAAAAGATCAACCGTATTCGGAGGCACTACTCTCGGATATCTTTCACGCGATCTTAATTTATATTATACGCGACTTTACGAACGTGCAAAAAAGCTCCGCAGACGTTTCCGATACAGAGATCCTGTGCTTTCAATTGATGAATTATATCGATACTCACATCTACTCATTAAAAAAATTAGAGATGATCGCCCGAGAATTCAACTACAATTACAGTTACCTGTCTAAGCTTTTCAAGAAGACAACGGGAAAAACCCTCTTGGAATACTATCAGCATCGCAAAATGGAAACAGCCAAAACTTTAATCTTGGAAAGAAAGAAAAAGATTGGCGAAATCGCCGATCTGTTCGGATATAATCTATACTCATTCAGCAGAGCTTTCAAGCAAAAATACGGAATATCCCCCAAAAATATGCAGCAACACGCTTTACGTCAATAAGCAAAACAAGGTCGTCCGGCGTTCTCTCTACCGCGCCTCCGTTAAACCGAAATATTGACACTTTATGAGCCGCAAAACCTTTTGATCATTTACACAAAAGATCAAGTATCTTGACCGATCAAAGCTTTTTTCCAAAGGAACAACAGTTAAGGAAGATCAACATCGTTTGCGCACTCATGATTCAGCAGAGTCGCATATATGAGCATCTGCTTGCGCGATGACACGTTGAGCTTTCCCAAAATATTGTGATTATGATATTTTAAAGTGCTTTCCTTAATGTTCAGCTCCTCCAAGATCTCTTTTGCATTTTTTCCCGACAGATACAGATCAAAAATAGTTCTTTCTGTTTTCGTAAGGGATCTGATGCCTGTCTTAAAAGCCTCGTAAGTATCGGGATCTATCTCGCTCTTGCGAGTATACGTAAGACGATCGATCTCGGCTTTTTGACTTTCGACAGCGCTCAAGTTTTCACTGCACTCACGGCGTAATTCCTCTATCTTCTCATCGTGCAATCTGTCCTGCTCGGCAAGAAAAGCAAAAAGGTCATCGATCTCCGCAAAGTCGGACGTTGCTGTCAAATGTTCTTGCTTGTGTATCCGATCAAGATCCTTCAGAAGCGGGGCTAAGAATTTTCGACTGAAAAATATACAAACGGTAACGGTGAAGCCGAGAATCAGCAATGCAAGTGCCAGAGCCTGTGCGATATTTTTTACAGCCATACTTTTATATTCGGATCGCGGAATCATAACGGCAATAACATAGCTGTCGTTGCAAATATTTATATCTTTGACCCTTCCGATATAAGATGAGTTGCCACGAATGGCAACAAGCCCAGCTCCAAAATCATTGACCTTCATTTCGCCTTTCGGCTTAAGATAGTATCCGTTAAACACACCGGCAGAAAATCCGTCTTCGGGATCAAGCTTCCCATCCTCCTTTTTGGTAAGCATACAGGTAAGATGAGACATCTGTGTAGCTTGTGCAAAATGTGTTTTGAAATAACTTTCGCTGATCTCAAATCCGCAAAATCCGTAGAATGTACCGTCAGTGCCGCCGAGAGGGACAATGAAGTGCATCACACGCTCAGACGTTCCCGGAAGCGTTAACGTATCCAAAAGCTGAGGCACGTTTTCGGAAGAATCAAAAGCGGCAACGGATAGCTTATCATATTCGGGGATCAGATCGGTACGAAATTCCAAACGCCACTTACGGTGCGGCATAATGCCATTTTGTCTTCCCAGATCGGCGATCCCCCGATACAGAAGAATACTGTCATCGGTAGCATCTAATGTACTGCGCTGAAAATATAATCCCGTTTTTGAAAATTCGCCATTTTCCAAATTTGTGTTCACGGTGGCGTCGAAGATAACAAATGCCCCGGAGCAGTCTGCTTTCAAAAGCTCCTCTCGAAGTTTAGAAAAGATCGCGCTTTGCAGCCCCGTGATCGCCTCCAAATTATCGTTGAGATCTGTAAATGTGATTTGGTTCTGTCGCAGATAATTCTCTGTGATCAATCCAATATCCTCAGAAAGAGAGTTCCCCATCATTGTCAGATCGTCATAATACGTATCGACCCGTCGCTCGAACACATCCGACTGGAAGGATAGATCCTTGGACAGAGTATCCTTGACAGAAGCAAAATTGCCAAGGAAAAGCAGACCTATCGCAAAAAACAATAAAATTATCCCGCCAAGCGTAAGCATATACAAAAACAGCTTTCGACTCATTGGCGTTTTTTTCTGTTTGAGATCAGATAAAATTCTCATATATTCTTAATTTGCCATCGTAAAATGTTTGATTATTTCGTCCGTAATAGCCTCAAAGGTTTCACTGCTTGCATTTTTTTGGAGCATCCGTATAGAATCATACAACTCATAGACCTTGTTCCAGTATCCCGACATATTGGGTTCGGGTAAAAGGAAACACGTTTTCTTCGTTTCCGCAAGTGTTGTATAAAGAGCTCTGTATGCGTCGGATCTGAACTTATCGTAATCGTCTATCTTGTTAAAAGAGCTGTTCAAAACCGGCATATATCCCGTCTCTGTGACAAAGTCAAGATTGCGTTTTTCCTCGTTCAACCAAGCGGCAAAAACTTTTGCAGCTTCCGCTTTTTGATCTGTCGTCTTGTATGCACACAGTCCGACACCTGCCTGTGTCGCATAATTTTTTGTACCGTTACCGGCTTGCGGCAGTGTAAGAATATGCAGATCCATATCGATCGACGTGTTATCGGGGTAAGTGATCCTATCGTTATAATAAAGAATGGATGCCGATGAGCCGATGCCGGCAATAACTTGTCCCGTCATCATCTGCGTATTGGCATAAAGATCCGAAACCACAATGTGTCCCTTTGCGATAGAGGACGCGAATTGACGAAACGAATCCATTAAAATTTGATTTGTAGTATCGTACCAACCGTTTTCCGTATAGAAATCAGCGGCACCCTTTGAAATTGCATTAAGTTCCACACAGCGTGTAAGATAATCTATTGCCGCAAACGGCGACCCTCCGGACCATATATAATACTTTTCCGCCACCTCGAAAAATCCGTCCCAGGTGGAAAGGTCATCATAAGATACACCCGTTTCCGAGGCAAAAGAATCGAAAACGCCGCCTGCCACAAACAATAAATGAGTGGATTTTGACACAGGAAGAACCGAGAGTGCGTCATCCGTCATCCCGTCATCAATAAAATCACGAACATAAGCGTTAAGCTCGTTTTCGGAAAAAACATCTTTCCAATCGAGAAGATTTGCGACTCCGAGATCGCGTGCGTTGCTTGCATGGCAGAAAAACAAGTCAGGCATATCCAATGCACCTGCTTTGTTTGCTTGCGCGTCAAGAAGCTTTTGCCCGATATAGGTCGCACTGCTGGTGTTAGTAACGTTTATGACGATTCCCTTTTCTTTACCAACGGTCTGATTGAATTCTTCTATCTGTTGATTCATAGGTGACTCTGCCTGTTCGCCATAGGTATGCCACATGGTCAGAGTTACGGGATCATCGGGGTCAAGCAAGGTATCATTACTGCCGCAGGCTACTAAGTTGCAAAGCAATAACGAAAGCATCAGCAGAAGCGAAAATATTTTTTTCATATAATCTCCTTCGACGTTCTTACCGTCTTTCACTCAAGTTTTTTGATTTTCCCCAGCTTTTGGGGATTTGGGTGGGGGACAAAAAGCCAAGATACAGTTATAATATTGATAGAACATCAGAATGTGGATGACATTCTGTTTTTCTTAAAGCGAACGGATCTACTTTGCTTAGGTTCCAAAATGAAATGTATATGCTATTGCGCAAACAAGAGCATATACCGTCACACTTTTATTATATCACAAACGCTTTGAAAAGTAAAGAGGATTTTTTCTTCTCAGTGAAGCAGTAATAAAGGTAATACCGTGTGAGCATTGACATCTCTAAGACCCCGGGCAAGGACGCCCCATCGCAACCAAACATACAAGCTAAAATTGGAGGTACTTGATGAAAGGAGCAATTATGAAAAAACTGTCCCTTATTACGCTTGCCGTTATCCTGTCTTTGGCACTGTGCTGCAGCTTGACGGCGTGCTCCGATAAAACCGTGGAGCAACTTAAAAATGAATCCGGCGCGCTTCTTGAGGGCGGAGAATTCGAAAAAGGTTCCGTGCTGAATTTCGATACGGTCGATACCACGTCCGAAAACGCCGAAGATGTTTTTGAGAAGCTGAGCGGCATCGGCGTAGAGATCACAGACAAATCGAAAGCGTTCATTTACGACATTTCCGTTACCAAAGACGGAAAAGAGGTACAGCCGAACGGAAAAGTCAAGATCACCGTTCCCATGCCTCAAGACAGCACGGAAACAGACTATTCCGTCTACCACGTAAAAGACAACGGCGAGGTTGTTAAGATTCCCTCGACCTATGCGGACGGAAAGCTCACGTTTGAGACCGACGGCTTCTCCTACTATATATTTGTCGCGACAGGCTATATAAACAGCAACGTGACTCCCGCGCCCGTCGAGGTCACTCTGACCGCTACCGCGGGTGAGGGCGGCAGTATCACCGAAGGTTACGCCAACGGCAAGAAGGTAGAAAAAGGCACTTCCGTGACCTTGACAGCTACACCCAACACGGGCTATCACTTTGTAGGTTGGTACAACGGTAATAACAAAGTCGGCGAGAATGTAAGCTACACCTTCACGGTGAATGAAGATACCACACTCTCGGCAAAATTCGAAAAAGATGCTCCCCCTGCCCCCGTCGAGGTCACTCTGACCGCTACCGCAGGTGAGGGCGGCAGTATCACCGAAGGTTACGCCAACGGCAAGAAGGTAGAAAAAG
>CAYYND010000055.1:9552-10915 GCA_964472845.1 uncultured Lachnospiraceae bacterium
AGAATGTAAGCTACACCTTCACGGTGAATGAAGATACCACACTCTCGGCAAAATTTGAAAAAGATGCTCCCCCTGCCCCCGTCGAGGTCACTCTGACCGAAGCCGAATGGAATGCAGCTATTGCCTATTGGAAGACTCAGACCAATGTCAAGGTCGTGGAGCGCATCGCTGCTCCGTACGATGGTGACCTTGGCGCACAGATCATGCTCTACCAGTTCAACGGCACAGCATATTCCGAGGACGGGTATTTTGAGAAAAGCCAGGCCTCGCAAGATTATAAAGGCAAGGCGACCTATTATGTGAAGGAAGGCGGTAAGTACTACCGCATTAGTTGGGGATATATAAATGATAGAGAATGTTGGGTAAAATCTCCGGCCTCGCAATCCGAATATGAAGGGTATATCGCAAGCACTGTATACAGGTTGCCTAATTATGTAGACGTTGACAATGAGAACGCTTTCGACTATTCGAACTTCACCTATGACGCAACATCGAAGACATACAAAAACAGCGATGGAAATATCACGTTTGCTTTCACCTTTGAAAACAATGTGCTTACGAAATTAGTCCTCACTCAAAGTCGTGCGAGCGATAGTGTAACTTTTGTAAGGACGGTCACCTTCGGCGACGCCGAGGTAGATCCCCCCAAAGTTTCGGTAATGAGTCATTTTGCAACCTGTGTCGGAACCCAAGGCGATAACAAAGTCGGCGGGTATATCACCGAAAATGGCGAGCAGGTAGATTATAACAAGTACCTCGAGGCAGGTAGCACCGTAACGCTTACCGCAGTTGCAAAAGACGGGTACACATTCAAGCACTGGGGAACGTCAGAATATAACTACGACGAGGGAAAGTACGAATTTACTGTTTTCTCCACTGAAGAAACGTATACGGTTGTTATGGACGAATACAGTTTAACCTTGTATGCCGTGTTCGAGGAAGCGGGAACCGATTCGTAAGATAATACGGTGGCGAAAGATCCTTCGCCGGTTGTAAAAATTAAAACAAAAGGCAGGGGCTGCCTCAAACACCGCTTTTGAGCGTTTGAGGCAGCCCCGAAAAATCAAAGTACAAACCGTGGGCTTATCGCACTTTTATGCACGGCCTCGTCAATTATTTCGTTTATGTTTTTCTTCAACATATAACGTTCGCGCGTTGTAAAATGAAGTTGCAATAGTTAGTTTTCAAAAAAGAATAACCATAGTAACGATTCTGTGGTAGAATTAAGTTTGCTACAACACTAATTCGAAAGGATCGTCACTATGGACAATACCAATTATACCACAGAACATCGAAAAGGTCAAAACCTTTCTTTAAGGCGTCTTGCGTTGAGTGCGTCAATGGCAACTCGGAGTTCAAAGTG
>CAYYND010000056.1:0-10911 GCA_964472845.1 uncultured Lachnospiraceae bacterium
CAGTGTATACGCGGAAGAAGTTCTTGATCCTCTCGCCGAGGGACTTCTTGTTCTTCTTTGCGGGCTTTTCTTTCTTAGCAGCCTTTTCGGTTGCCTTTTTGAGCTCTTCTGCCATTGCTTTATCTCCTCTGTGTTTTTTGATTTGTTCCTTAGGGGAAAATCTACCTGCTGCTAATTACTTTGTCTCTCTGTGAAGAGTGTGCTTGCGGCAGAATTTGCAATATTTCTTGAGTTCAAGTCTGTCGGGATCGTTCTTTTTGTTCTTCTTTGTGTCGTAGTTTCTCTGTTTGCACTCTGTGCATGCGAGAGTAACCTTGACTCTTGCGTCGTTAGCCATTTAGCGGCACCTCCTGTTTCTTTGAATTTCCGCAAGACCTATCTTTTCCTTGGCGGCTTCTCCTCGGAATAAACCTTGCGGCGCTTGTGTACCTCCCTCTCGAACGGTTTTTATCTGCACTTTGGTACAAAAGAGCACAACAAAAAAGCTCTCGTTCGCAGAGGTAGAAATATTATATCACTATTCGTTTGGAATGTCAAGTAAATGTCGGCTAAAACTGTAAACTTTTTGTAAACGTCTAAAACCTTGTGCATTGAAGCGACGGATCCGTCAGACCACCTCGGCGGATTCAATAACGACGGGAGTCTTGGGAACATCGTCGTAATAGCCAAGTCTGCCCGTTTTGACGGATGCGATCTTATCTACGACCTCAATGCCTTCGGTAACTCTGCCGAACGCAGCGTACTGACCGTCAAGGTAGGGGGCATCGGCGTGCATTATAAAGAACTGTGAGGACGCGGAATCCGGGTCGCTGGTTCTCGCCATAGAAAGCGTGCCTCTCGTATGCTTGATATCGTTGAGCACACAGCCGTTTGCGGCAAACTCACCCTTGATCGCTTTAGCTCTCTTTTGAGAAAAGCTCTCATCAAATCCGCCGCCCTGTATCATAAAGCCGCCGATAACTCTGTGGAAGATGAGTCCCGAGAAAAAGCCCTCGTTTATAAGCTTTACGAAATTCTCAACGGTCGCCGGTGCCTTATCGGGATAAAGCTCCGCGCTTATCGTTCCGTAATCCTTTACATTAAATTTAATGTTGATAGTCTTCATTACTGTTTTTCTCCTTATGTGTCTTGTATTACTGTTTGTGATCGAGTTTTTGTGTGAACCGATTGAAAGAAGTTCTCCCCGCGCCCCCTCAAGGACCTTCAAAAAGCATTATTGACTTTAAGCTTTTTTGCGGTTTGCGGACGAAAGCTTTTTGTTTATTGCGGCAGTGCGACGTCCCTTGTCAGCTGTCCGAGGCGACTTCTCTTACGTTATTGCGCGTTATCCGTCACCGCCGCCTTGAACAGCTCGCCGATACGTTCGGTTCTGCCTCTGAGGTAGAGCTCGCCGAAAAGAGTCTCAAGTCCCGTAGCCACGCGGTACTCGGTGGGCGTGATGTTTTTTGAGGTCTGCGAATGTCCGAGATTTCTGCCCTTCTTGTAGAACGCGATCTCCTCGTCGGTCAACGATTCGAGAAGCGTTTTTGCGATCTGCGCCTGAGCCGAGGCGCTGACAAGCTTTTTTGCCTCGGAATTAAGCTTTGCGGCGTCGGAATAGCCTTTTTTCACAAGGTATTCTCGGGCGCACAACTCGAACACGGCGTCTCCGAGGTAGGCGACTGCTCGAGCGGAATAGATCTCACCATTCTTTTCCAAATTCAAGTCCCTCTCCTTTCCGCTTTCGTTTTTTATGACTTCGGTCCAATATCAAGTCTGTAAATATTCGATCCGCCCACGCGACCTCTGAAGCTGGTCATATACATCTGATCGCCTATGCAGAATATCGCCTCGGGCTCGTCATAAACGTTGGTTATCTCGATGGTCCTTATGTAATTGCCTTTCCAATCGTGCACGGTAATGACGTTCTGATTATATTGAACGAAATAGACATACTTATCGTCACATTCCATACCCTGCTTTATGTAGCCCGTATCAAGCCCCGCAAACCTTTTCGGAAGCTTTGGATAATCGCTGTAAACTCCATAATCGTAAGTCGAGGCGATACCTACGACGTATTTTTTATATCCCGCGTGATATGCGATCGCATACATATCCTGAGTGTTTTTCTTATCCGTCCTCTTCAACTCGAGAGTGTCGGCATCAACGAAGGACAAAAAGCGCTTGTTCGGTGCGTTGTGCGCAACTACTATCTCATTTGTATCCGAATTATAGGTACAGTCATTGCCGTGATCAAGCAGCAGCGGCTCACTGACCTTGACGGTCTTAAGCGTCTTCGCGTCAAGCTTAACTATCTTACAGTAGTGTGACTCCTTCTGATAGCCCTGACCGCCGGTATTCTGATTTTCAAGAATGATATATATGTTCTTGCCGTCCGTACAAGCCCCCTGCGCAACTCTGTAATCGCCGTCACGCTCAAGTGTGCCGAGCAGAACCGCCTTGGCAACGGCATCGCCCTCCACCGCATCTATCACGGTATAAGGTTGTTTTACGATTATCTCGCTCATATGCTCTTCGGTAATGGACATAGTGATCCGTCCTTCTTTCTCCGTAAGATAATTATTGACAAAATATTCGACCGCTTTATTCAGCATACTTGTACTGGTTCCCGCAATGACTATCTTCTCTCCGACTGCCTTTATGATGTAGCAATTGCCGTTGATCTTTGCGAGCTCCGCGTATACAGCCGCGCTCTCGGCTCTCGAGGTCTCGCCGACCAGGATCTCCTTCTCGAGAACGGGTGCTCCGCTGTACACGAAATCCGTCTGATAATTCATAATAGTGCCGTCAAGCAACGCATTCATAGCGTCATAGACGACTTTTGCGGCGGATGCAATATCGGATGTGGCGTTATCTGGACGCACGAGGGTATATTCCGTCTTACCGTTCTCAAAGAGTGTCAGATCCGTCGGTGTCTCGTCGGATGTTCCGTTCGACGTCTCCGATGCGCTTTCGGACTCGGAGCCTGCGGGGGTCTCCGTCGATTCATCCGATTCCTTATTGTCGTTGCACGAGGCGAAGAGCACGGCGGTGCTTGCAAGAAGCAGCAGTGCACAAACAGCCGATAACAGCTTCAATGGTAATTTTTTCATTGTGATTTTCATTCTCCTTTTCGGTGATATAGTTTATAATTTGGCCGCGTAGGTAATAAAATTTATAATTCGACCGCGACGGTATGCGTACTCCGCGCCGCTCCAACGGTCGCCGTGTCGGGTCGCGCCATTCGGCGTCAAAGGTCTTTTCTCAGTGCCCTGCGTATTTCGCTCTCAATGCCGTCCGCCATAAAGGTAAATCCCATATCGTTTGGATGAGTGCCGTCAACGGAGCAATCATTCTCGTATTTTCCGAGGAAGAATGACTCGCCGTCTATAAAATACACGTTTTTATCTCCGTTTGCAAGTGCGTGACGGTAAGTATCGGCAACGACGTCGCGGCGGTCAAGGTTAGCTCCGCCCGGATTTGTGGCAAGGTTCGGCTTGGATATCATAATGTAGGGTATATCGGGGTGCTTTTTCCTGATCGCTTCGTACAAAGGCATATGTGTCGCTTGCAGATACTCGGTATTCGGCGCGTTATGGTCGTAGTCGCACACGAACATCTCCATCTCAAGCCCCGACATATATTCGCATATGGCAGGCTCCGCCTTTGCGTTACCCGAAAAGCCGAGGTTGATGCAGTTGCGGTCAAGTCTGCGGCAAAGTATATTCGGATAGGTCATACCCGGGCGCGATGCCGCCGTGCCGTGAACTATGGACGAGCCGTAGATGATTATAGGCTTTTCGTTGACGTACTTAAGTCCGTGCTCAAGCCGTGCGCCATCCTGAAGTCCGACAAACAGCTGTTCAACTCCCGAATGTATCGGAAAATGTATCGTGAAGTGGCGCATTTTGTTCGTTGAAAATTTTATTATCTGCTCATAGCCGTCCTCCATTTTATAAGGCGGCATAAAAGCTCTGTGGTATCGGCTATCCTGAGCCGTATCCTCATAAAGGTCAAAGCCCGCCGACATAAGGAGCGTCATATGCGACGAACGGCCGATCGCAAATTGAGAAGTCTTGATCGCTATATAGTTTGAGTCGGTAGAAAAGCGTACTCTGCCGCCCGCGGTCTCTCTTGCAAGCCTTGCAACGCCCGCGCTCGTCGCCTCGGCAACCTCTTCGGGCAGACGGCGGAATATCTCCTCTGTACGCGGCTCGTAAAATCCGTATAGATCGAACTCGGGCTCGAGCCTTACGTCGTGAAACCTTATATCGGGCTCCTCTATCGACGTAGAGACTATCATATTTTTATCGACCTCGACGTACTGCTTGCGATCCACCGAAGCCTGTGCGATACCTTTTATCTCTTCTGTACTCATATTTTTTCCTTTCAGATGTTGATTTTGGGTGAGTTTCTCGGGGCTCCGCCCCGTACCCCGAGGTTTTTTCGGGGCTCCGCCCCGTACCCCAAGGACTTTTCTCGGGGCTCCGCCCCGCACCCCAAGGACTTTTCTCGGGGCTCCGCCCCGCACCCCAAGGTTTTTTCGGGGCTCCGCCCCGCACCCCGGCCGCTTTCTTGAAAGAAAGCGGCGCAAAGAACTTTCAAAAAATAATCATTTTTTTGCTTTTTTTCTGTAAAGTTTTTTGGCTCCACCTTTTTCAAAAGGTGGAAAAATTTAGTGGATAAGCAAGAAAGCCGCGCGTCACCACTTGCGCATTATGCGATTTAACATAGCTCCAACGCTGTCCGCCAGCTTAACAAATCCGATATCGTTCGGATGCTTGCCGTCTGTGGTACATTCGTTTTCGTCGGCGCCGCGGAAGATCCCCTCGCCGTCTATGTAGTAGACGTTTTTGTCTCCGTTAGCCCTTGCGTAGCGGAAGGTATCCATTATCACGTTGCGGCGTTGCTCGCTCTCTCGGTACGAGACGTCGAAATCCGGGCGTGAAAGCATAAGATACGGCAGGGTCGGATTTTTTTCGCGAATGATCTCATAGAGCCTTTTGTGTGTATTGAGAAGATGCTCGGGATTCGGCGCGTTATGGTCATAGTCGCACACGAACGCGGACATCGAAAGTTCGGACATATATCTCGCTATGATCTCCTCGCCCTTGGCGTTGCCGGAAAAGCCGAGGTTTGTGTAATCAAGGTCAAACCTTCTTGAAATTATGTTCTGATAATTCATACCGGGTCTTGACGAACAAGCACCCTGCGTTATCGACGAGCCGTAGAAAACCACGGGGCGATCGTTCTTGTATTTTTTGCCGCCCTCAAGGCGCGCATCGGCTTGAAGTCCTATGTAAAGCTCGTCAAGATGATTATACGGCGGCAGATTGAGGGTCAATTGCCTCATTTTTCTGTCGGGAAAGGTCAGCTCCGCCTCGTATCCGTTCGTCATATCGACGCTCGGAATAAAGCTGCCGTGATAGCGGCTCTCGACGTGCGGCTCGTCGAAATCGACGTAAAGGTCGAAGCCCGACGTTCCGAGCAGACTCATATGCGCAAATCTGCGCACATTCGGCATTACGGCTTTTATCCTTATGTATTGCGAGTCGGTCGAAAAACGCACTCTGCCGCCCGCAGTGTCAAGATATAAGCTTTTGACACCTTTGTTTACATTCTGACCGATCTCGTCGGGCAGGCGTTTGAACACGGGCTCTGTTTTTGCATTGTAAAGGCCGTATATTTCAAACGGATCTTGCCTGACATCGTAAAACACGGTATCATTTTCCGCGGGTATTGCATTTGAATTCATATTCGATCTGCCTCCGATCATATCTGTTTGGGTACATTTTAGAGCAAAATTATCAAATAATAAAGTCAAATCAGGTAAAATATATATGAATGTTTAAAAAGAAGCCGACGCACTCAGCATCCAAAGAAAAGAAAAGAAAAAGCGGACCCCGGTCTCCGAAGGTCCGCCAAACACCGTGCGCTTTACGCGCCGGCAAGAAATATTTGTTTTATTTTTTTACCTTAACCGTTAAGAAATCTCGACAGGAATTCCCGTGTACGCGGCATCTGAGGATTTTCGAAGAGCTCCTCGGGAGCTCCCTCCTCAACGACGACGCCGCCGTCCATAAATATAACCCTGTCCGAGACCTCGCGTGCGAACGCCATCTCGTGCGTAACCACTATCATAGTAAGCCCGGTTTTGGCGAGCTTTTTGATAACGTCGAGCACCTCTCCGACCATCTCGGGGTCGAGCGCCGATGTAGGCTCATCGAACAGAATCACCTCGGGATTCATCGAAAGGGCGCGTGCGATGGCTATGCGCTGCTTCTGACCGCCCGAGAGCTGTGAGGGGCGCGCGTTGATATACGCGGACATTCCGACCTTTTCGATATATTCCCTTGCGGTCTTTTCCGCATCCGCTCTCTTCCTTTTGAGCACGGTGACCTGAGGACGGACGCAATTTTCAAGAGCCGTCATATTCTCGAACAGATTGAACTGCTGAAAGACCATTCCGACGTGTGTGCGGTAATTTGAGAGATTGAGGGTCATAATATCCTCGCCCTCGTATTTTATAGTACCGCCCGTCGGCTTTTCAAGAAGGTTGATACAGCGGAGCATCGTGCTCTTTCCGGAGCCGGACGAGCCGATAACGCTGATGATCTCGCCGCGGTTTACCGAAAGGTTCACGTCAACAAGCACACGGTGGTCACCGAAGGTCTTTTCAAGATGCTCTATGCTTATTACCTGTTCCATATCTCTTCCTCCCCGCTCTTCTTATTGTTTTTGATGTGTATCTCGGCTTCGGGATCCGACTGCGAGCCGCAGATAACGTAATTCGCATCGCCGTTCAGCTTCTTCTCGACAAGGCGCAGTATCCTTGTGATGGTAAATGTCAAAATGAAGTAGATGACGGCGCAGATTATATATGCGGGAACGAACTGTGCATACGTGCCGCCCGCCTGCTTTGCCGCAAACATAAGCTCTGTTATCGAAATAACGCTGAGCACGGAGCTGTCCTTGATGTTTACGACGAATTCGTTGCCTATCGAGGGCATAATGTTACGTATCGCCTGCGGAAGGATAACGTATATCATCGTTTGCATATGCTTCATACCGACGGCGTGCGCGCCCTCGGTCTGACCCGGATCTATCGACATAATACCGCCGCGCACGATCTCCGCCATATATGCGCCCGTATTGACCGAAATTATTATCAGTGCGGATGCGAGCGGCGGCATACCGATCTGCTGAAAGAGGCTGTAATGTATTATCAGCGCCTGAACGAGCATCGGCGTACCGCGGATTATCTCGACATAAGCCGTAAGGATAAAGTTAACGGTCTTGAGCAATATGCGTTTTGCCGTATGACCCTTATCAGGCACGGGAACGGTACGCACCACGGCGATGCCGAGTCCGATCAAAAATCCGACCGCCGTACCCACGATCGCCATAATGAGCGTGTTGATGGTACCCGAAAGGAACTGCTGTGCGTATTCGGTTCCGAGCTTTATGATCCAATCAAATGTATTCATAGGTTATCAGAGCAGCCTTTCCGTTTTATTATTCCTCATTGAGGGGCTGGCGCGCGATAGCGGCGTCCATCATATTCTCCTTGTCCTGCGTTGTAAGGGAGGAGAGTATCTTATTGAGCTCCGAGGTAAGCGAGCTTCCCTTGCGCACGCCGATGGAGATCGAGGATTCTGCGGGGTCGCAGGTGAAGCCGTTGCCCTCGGCAAATTCGATATATGTGAAATCGGAATTAGCCGCAACTGCCGAAACGGCGCCGGGCTTTTCGCAAACGTAACCGTCAACGGCTCCGCTCGAAAGTGCCTGCATAAGAGCGGCAAAATCCTCAAGGGCGGTCTGCTTGTTTACTCCGTTTATCTGGTCTATTACACCGTAGTTGAAGGTGTTGAGCTGACCCGTGATCTTGGCTCCACTGAAGTCCGAGATCTTGGTAGCATTCGCGTAGCTCGAGTTCTTTTTTACTACCATAACAAGGTTGCTGTCAAAATAGGTATCCGAGAAGTCTATGCTGAGCTTGCGTTCGTCCGTGGGGCTCATTCCTGCGATGATCATATCGATTCCACCGCTCTCAAGTGCGGGAATGAGTCCGTTCCAATCCGTGGGAAGGATCTCAAGCTCGACACCGAGCTCCTTTGCGATCAGCTTTGCGATCTGTACGTCGTAGCCGTCTGCATATGCGCCGTTATTTATCGGAACGGTGTATTCGCTTGAGGACGACTGCGTCCAATTGTACGGTGCGTATGCGCATTCCATACCTACGACTATCTTGCCCTTTTCCTTGATGGAGTCAAGATCCGTCGAGGGATCGACCTTTGAGCAGGACGAGAAGCAGCACAACAAGGTTACTGCAAGTACGATAACAAGTACAAGTGAGAGAATTCTTTTCATTTTCTTTTTTCTCCTTAAGAAATTATTAAATAGACGATTGTAAAAGTCGGGAAATTCAATAAAATCTGTTTTTTCGGCGGCTTTGCCGACGAAAACACACCTTAAAGGCAAGCCAAGCGAGCCCGCACGTCGAGGGAAGACCGTAAAAATCGAAGATTTTTGCGGTCGGCGATAAGCGTGCGAAGAAAGCGCGTAGCGCGTCCCGATTGTAAAACGGAGTTTTACAATCGCCTAAAATTATTAAAAACAGAACGGTCGAAGCAAGTGCTCCGACCGTTACGATATATCCATAGCCGATGCCAAAAGCAAAACGGCTGAATAAAGCAAATACACAAACGCAATCGAATGTAGCACTCCACAAGAATCCTTGTGACAGTTGAAGGGATATTATCCCGACCCCCAACGGCTCGCGCTCCGGAACGCGCCCATTTCGGCAACAGCACCTTTCACCGTTCGGTATGACCCCGGCAGGCTTTCGTCACAGCTTTTGCTGAACTCCCGTCGGCTACTTTTTACTGATGCGCCTCTAACTATTCTTTGATTCGACTATTCAATTTTCAAGTAATTATATCACACGCAGATGCTTTTGTCAATAGCTTTTTTTAAACATTATTCTTTTTTTCAAAAAGCCGCCCGTGTGAGCCTTATTTTTCAAGGACGTAGCCCTTTATCACCTTCAATGTATTGAGCACGCCGTCGATATGGCTCCTTTCGTAGCCGTGGCTCGCGTACACGCCGGGACCTATGAGTCCGTGCTTTATATCGACTCCCGAGCGGAGCGTTGCCTCAACGTCCGAGCCGTAGTGGGGATAGACATCGACGGCATAGCTTGCGCTCTCGCGTTTTGCCGCGTCGATGAGTTTTCCCACAACTTCATAACTGTACGGGCCGCCCGAGTCCTTCGCGCAGATCGACACGTCTCTTTCCGTGCAGGAGAGTCCGTCGCCGACGCAACCCATATCCACGCTTATCGCCTCCGTCACACCGTTCGGCACGGATGCGGAGCCGCCGTGACCGACCTCCTCATAGACCGTAACGTGGATGTACGTGCGACGCGCGAGGGCTATCTTCTCATCTCCGAGGTACTTTGCGAATGCAAGCAAAACGGCTACCGAGAGTTTATCGTCAAGAAAGCGACTCTTGATGTATCCCGACTCCGTAATTCTCGTTCTCGGCTCAAAGCAGACGATATCTCCGATCTCAATTCCGAGCGAGCGAGTCTGCGATGCGTTGGAAACGTCCTCATCGATGACCACCTCGGTCGTATCGAAGCTGCGTTTGGTATCGGAATAGCTTCCGTTTACGTGTATTGAGGCATTGCAGAGTTGAAGCGTGCCTTCGATGACCTTGCCCTCTCTCGTATATATCCTTACATTCTCCGTTTCGCCGTTTACGGCGGACATTCCGCCAAGGCTTGTGAGCCGAAGTCTGCCGTTTCCTTTGATCTCGGCTACCATAGCGCCGAGCGTATCGGTGTGCGCCTCGAGCAAGAGCGCGTTTCCTCGATCTGCGCCGCCGAGATCTATGATAACTCCGCCCTTGACGGTATATTCGGCTTTATATCCGAGCTCCTCAAACCGAGCCTTGACCCACTCCGCCGCCTTTGCGGTGAAGCCTGTCGGACTATCGATCGAGAGCAGTTCTTTTGCCGCCTCTGCGGCGTATATTGCATATTTTCTGTCCATATGTGGAGGTCTCCTTTGCTCTAAGATCCAAAATGATCGAAATATTATGAGTTAATTATATCTCAATCGGGCAAAAAAGTCAACACATTCGGAGGTTTGGTTTTAAATTGGAGCAAAATATTGACAATTACTCTTGTATATGTTATAATGAAGCGGATTATGGAAAGTCTGCCCTGTTGCAGGGGCGATCAACTCCGACAAAAATCGAAACATCACATCAATCAAGAGGTACATTATGAAGACCAGATCAAGCACAAACATAAAAAAGCTTACATACCTTGCGGTAATGACCGCTATGGTAATGATCCTTCAGCTTCTCGGCTCGGCACTTATAAGACTCGGACTGTTTTCTGTTTCTCTCGTGCTCATTCCGATAGTTATGGGGGCTGTCGTCGGCGGTCCGCTTGCGGGGATGTGGCTCGGGCTCGTATTCGGATTTACTGTGCTCATCTCGGGAGACGCTGCGTTCTTTATGGGCTTCGATGTATTCGGAACCATCGTGACCGTACTTTTGAAGGGTGCGCTCTGCGGTCTTTGTGCGGGTCTTGTGTTTAATCTTCTCGACAAGGTGAACAGATATCTTGCCGTTGTTGTGTCCGCCGTAGTTTGTCCCGTAGTCAACACGGGCGTATTTGTGCTCGGGGTATTTACCTTCTTTATGGATGACATAACGAAGCTTGCGACAGACAGCGGTATTAACACGTTTGCGTATATATTCCTTGTTCTTATCGGTGGAAACTTTATTTTTGAGCTTATTGTCAATATTGTGCTCTGCCCTGTTGTCACAAGGCTTATAAAGCATCGAATGTGACGGACGACAACTGGGATTCTTATTGGGCTACTTCCGACGGGATGACGTCGGAAGTAGCCCAATAAG
>CAYYND010000057.1:0-10702 GCA_964472845.1 uncultured Lachnospiraceae bacterium
GGAAATAGTGTACAATAGTAACACAAATCTTATTGAGGAGGCAAAAAATGCTTAACTTAAACAAAACAAAAAGAAACATAGCTTTAATTCTTGCTCTTGTTACAGTTCTCGCTATGTGCCTTGTTGGTTGCACAGACCAGGAAGCACGCGATGCTGCAGAAGCAGCTAAGAAGGCGGCAGAAGCAGCTGTTACACAGCAGCAGCTTACAACAGCTATTGAAAACGCAATTAAGGGCGTTGATGCAGGTGTATCTGAGGAAACAGTTGCGGCTAAGATAGAAGCTGCGCTTGCAGATTATGCAAAGAAATCTGATGTTCCCACAAGCACCGTAACAGACGCTACAGTTAAAGCAGCTATTGAGGATGCACTCAAGAGTTATGCAAAGACAGCTGACGTTGAAGCAACTGCAAAGAAGCTCGTTGACACAGCTGTTGCTAACGTAGGCTCCACACTTACAAATCAGGCTAACGAACTCAAGAATCTTGCTGAAAGCAAGATCGACATCGCAACTTGGAAAGAAGCAACCGATAAGGTTGTTACACAGTGCCTCGCTGTTGATGCAAAAGAGAAGGAAGTAGTTGCTCAGAAGAGCTACTACACAGATGCTAACTACGAGAAGGCTCTCTCCATTTTCTACGCTGCAAAGATCAGACTTTACAGAGCAGTAAATGCAGATGATCTCGCTGCAATCGTTGCTGACATCGACGCACAGGTAGCTGCTATTCCTACAGCTGCATCTGAGGCTACTGAGGTTCAGAAGCTCGTTGATGAGATCTCCTTCCCCACAACTACACTTGACGCAAGCGCAGTTGAGGCTGCAAAGAAGGCTTATGACCAGTGGCTCGACGACTACAAGGCAGACGCTACATTCGCAGCTGCTAAGGGTATTTCCGTTGGTAAGCTTGCTTACGCCGTTGAGAAGACCGCTGATCTTAAGACAAGAGCTGAGGCTATCAATGATAAGATCGAGCTCCTTATTAAGGACATTCTCGGTACAAACTTCGCAGTTAAAAAGGATGAGGTTAAGGACGCTAGCGGTAACGTTACATCTCCCGCTGTAACACAGGCAGAAGCTGATGCTGCAAACCTTAAGAACGCTACAAGCGAAGCAGCTCTCAAGAAGGTTCTTGCTTCCAAGATTCCTCAGATCGAGGCTCTCATCGATGAGTATAATGCATTCGTTGGTAAGAAGGTTGAATCATTCACAAACGCAGAGCTTGAAATAGTTGATACAGGCGACAAGGATGAGGTTAAGGCTGTTGACGCTAAGTATGACAATAACGGCGTTGGTCAGACAGCTGACGGCGAGTATGTTGTATACTTCGCACCTGTTCTCGAAACATACATCAATGTTGCTTACACAGACAGATACAACGAGCTCAAGACAGAGGCTATTAAGGGTGTTCTCGAAGCAATGGTTGATGAGAACATTGCTACTTCAGATGCTTACAAGACACAGATCACAAAACTCGGTGATCTCTTCGCAGCTGTAATGGAGAAAGAACTCGCTTGGGAGAACGCATTCTATCAGGCAGATACAAACAACGCGTATGTTGGTGATACATTTGCTGCTAAGTGGGCATATGCTTCAACACACCTCGACTACGTTGTAAACGCACTTAAATCTAATGTTGATATAGGCGTAAACGGTTTCGTTTACTACATCGAGAATGTAAAGGCTGTTGATGCAGATGAGCTCAGCGCTTATATGGCAGAGACCGCTACCGAGGAATTTGCTAAGCAGGTAATTCTTGATTGCTACAAGGCAGTTAAGGCTGTTGCTGCTACAAACGACAGATATGAGGCTTACAAACTCGATGCTATCAACAAAATCGCCGCTATTGCCGCTGATTACATCAACACAGCTACAACTCAGAGAGCTAAGGACGCTGCTAAGAACATAGTTCTTGCATACATCCCCGCAATCAGAGCAATGCAGTTCAGAGATGGTGCTTTCACATACGACGACAAGGCATCCGTTGCTGATAAGCAGGCTCAGGAGCATTTCGATGTTCTCGTAGCTAGCTTCGAGGATCTTATCGAGGCTATACCCGACGCAGATGAGCTCGCAGCAGTTGACTACGAGGCTAAAGCAGTTGAGGCTGATGCTATCGCTAAGGTTATGAAGGACGCTCTCGCAACTGCTAAAGAGAACGTAGAGGCTGAAACAGACAATTACGTTCCCGCAATATAATTGGTTTTAGTTATAGCTAAGCTAATCAAATAAGATAAGGGCTTCCGCCTCGGCGGGGGTCCTTATTTTTGATCAATCTTATTTTTCGAGTAATCAATTGTTATTTTACAAGCCAATAGCCCATACATTAATAGTAAAACTAATGGAGGATGATGCTGTGGCAAAGATAATTGAAAGTGCCGTTTCAAATCAAGAAATTGGAAGCATAGAGAAAAATACCGTTGAGTCGTTTGGCATAAGGCACAACGGCTGTGACCTTGTAAGAGTCAGGATCGAGTATCCGCCGTATGGGATAAGCGGCACAGCAGAGCTGATCAAGGATAAGGTGATCGAATACGCTCGAACTAAACTCAAAGATCGGCTCTTGTCATTGCCTAATTATCATACGGGCTTGCGCGCAAAATACAGCTTTTCAATAATAGAAAAAAGCATATCAGAGTCTATATGTTACGTTGGCGTTTTTGCAGAGTTCGTGACAAACTGTAAGGATGATCCCATACAGAAAAGAAAAAATACTTACCTGTATTCAATAAAAGACAAAAGATTTATATTACCTCAGTACGTTCTGATAGATATGCTTTGCGAAGCGGACAAAAAGCGGAAGAAGAAAATATTTAACTATTTAAGGCGGCGAGGGGAATGGTTCATAAAGCGAGACGAGCTGTACGCGTATAAAAACGGTAAAAGTCATCTTATCGGAAAAATTCGTGTTACCCAATAATCTTTTGCCCTCAAATAGTTAAAAAATCTCGGGAATATAAGGCAAAGGAAGGCAATGAGCATATTTTTCGCGTTTGAACTCTTGAATTGTTGTTATAGATATGATATAATTAAAAGAGAAGAGCGTCTGATTGAGCTCATTTATTAAGCTAAGGCGGTGAATATTTTGTCGGATAACGCACTTTCAAAGATCAAGGATGCTGAGACCCGCGCACATAAAATCGTGGAGAAAGCCGAATATGATGCGGACAGATCTGTCAAGGATGCAGAAATTAAGGCTCAAAACAAATATGAGAAAGAACTTTCCGAATGTCGGGAGAAATATCGTGCCGAGACCGAAAGCATAACCGAGAGGTCAGCTGAGACCGTCCAAAAAAGCGATAGCGAGGCACGAGCTGAAGCTGAAGCCGTGATCGCTTCCGCGGAGACCAATATGCGAACGGCAGTCAAAGAAATAATTTGGGAGCTTATGCAAAAATGTCAGTAGATATCTTTAGGAGGCTTTTAGTTGTTACGGAGCTTGAAAATGCCGAGCGAGTGATTCTTTCTCTGATCGGAGCCTGCTGCGTTGAATTTGAACAAACTATCGTACCCTCATCGCAAAAGGGAGAGCCCGTGCTTTTGGATTATTTAAAAGGCGTTTGTGATGTTACGTATCAGTCGGGGCTCAATATTTCGAAGATCGGATCGGCAATCGATATACTCTCAAAATATTCCGCGAATTTGACACAGACGCCGAAAAGAGCGGTGCTGACAAAGGTCAAGCGCCGGCGAGATCTTTTTTCATCCGACATTCAGATCTGTCGCCTGTGCGACACGGTAGAAGAGACCCTTAAACTTTCTAAGGCTCTTGAAGACCTGACAGAAGAGACCTCGCGGCTGGAGTCCGACATCGAGCGTCTTTTGCCGTGGGAGAGTTACAGCGAGCCGCTTTCATTTAAAGGAACGGAAAGCACATCATTCTTTTTCGGATCGATCCCGGTGTCTTTTGATATCGAGGAGATCATTCAAAGAATTAACGATCTTTGCGCTTGCATACAACCCATCAGCTGGGATGAGTCCGTTTACTACGTCCGCCTCATAACGCATAACGAATGTAGGGACGAGGTGCTCGCTCTCCTTTCGGAATATGAATTTAAGATAAACGATTATGAGGATATCGACCAAAGAGCAAGAGTGGCTTTGAGCGCCGCTCGCAAGCGTCTTATAACCATCGAAGGAGAACGCATACGCAAAGAGGAGCGCCTCGCGTACCTTTCCGAAAGCTTGGATACGGTCAAGCAACTATACGATCATACGGTGACGCTCGGAAAGTTCCTTGAGATCAGCCGCGGAGTGCCGATCAGCGAGACAAGCGCGTGTATTTCGGCTATCCTTCCCGCGTTCTGCACCGATAAAGCAGATGAGATATTGAATGAGATCGGGTGCGCTTACGAATATTCGATGCCCGATACAAGTTCGGCAAGCTGTGAAAGCTATGTTATTTCAAAAAACAGCGAATTTGCAAGGAAACACGAGAGCGAATTGTTGAAATATATCAAGACGCATACAAAGCTCTCGCTTAAAGATCTGTATTCTCAAAGCGGAAAAGAATTTGTCCCCGTGACTCCCTCGGAGATCTATACCGAGGAATGAAAAATAAGGAGTAACATATGACCGGGCTTGATAGAATAATATCTAAAATAATTGATACTGCCGAAGAAAACGCAAAGCAGATATCAGAAGCCGCCGACGCCGAATGTACACGTATATACAGCGAGTACCGTGATCGAACGGCATCGGAATGTTCTGCGATCGCGGCAGATTGCGCGAAACAATGTGCGGATATAATCGAGTACGCAAAATCAACGGCGAGCATAAACAGAGCATTGATAATTCAAAAAGCGAGAGTATCGGCGGTCGATCAGGCATTCGAACGTGCGGAAAAGGATATATTGATGTTTCCTCACGAAAAATATCTTGATATGCTTATTTCGATGCTGTCCAAGGCTATGATAGAGCACATAGAGCATTTGAACTGTATGGGCGACGACAGGGATGAAGACGTTTACCTTGTGTATTTGAACAGATCGGATAAAGAAACCTACGGGGAGCTTCTTATCGACGGCTTGCGCCGAAGAGTTGTGGGACGCGTCGATGTTAAGCTGATAGATATGGTGAAGATAGCGGATGAGACCGCGGACATAAGCGGCGGACTCATATTGAATTGCGGATATGTAGACTATAATTTCTCACTTGCGGCTCTTATTGAGGAATTGCGCCTTGAATTTGAAGGGCAAACGGCGAATATACTGTTTGAGAGCTGACAAGAGTAGAACAAAGACGTTAAGGAAGGCAACAAAGATGACAGATACTGTCGGAAGGATAATTAAAATATCGGGCTCTGTCGCGCTTGCCGAGGGGATGCAGACGGTGAAAATGCACGGGATCGTTCTCGTAGGGGACAAGCAGGTGCTCGCCGAAGCGGTCGAGATAGACCACAACACTGTGACGCTGTGCTTTCTCGAAAGCGCACAGGGGATAAGTGTAGGAGACCGGGCAGTGCCTTGCGATACATCGTTTACTGCCGAGCTTGGCCCCGGGCTTTTGGGGCACGTATTTGATGCCGTGCAAAGACCGATCTTTTGGGAAAATAAAAAAAGCACCGAGGCTTTTCATTCGGCGGTATCAAGGTACTCGCTTGATCAAAGCCGGCTTCGGCATTTTGAGGCGGCATTAAAATTCGGCGACAAAGTGAAGAGCGGTGACGTTTACGGTACGGTAAGAGAAAACGGTATGGTCATACATAAGATCACGGTGCCATGCGGCGTCAGCGGAAGTATCGTCGAGCTACGTTCGGGAGATTACAATGTCACTGACCGTATCGGTAAGATAAAAAGGCAGGACGGTACCATTGAGGATATTACCCTTGCAAGCAAACAGAACGTCAGTTACCGAAGACATAAGGCATCTAGACGCCCGCCGGACGAAAAGCTCATTACAAATATAGATGATATCGACAGATGCTTCCCGATTGCAAAGGGTGGTGCGGCTTGCATTGCTGGGCAGAGTGGGAGCGGTAAGACCTCACTTTTGCACAAAATAGCAAGGAATGCCGATGCCGATATCGTGGTGTATGTTTCCGCCTCATTGCGTTCAAAGGAGGTCTCGGAGCTTTTTGCAGAGCTGTCAGATACGGCAGACCCAAAGAGCGGCAGACCGCTGATCGAGCGTACGGTTATGATAGCGAGTTCGGCGGATATGAGCGCGGCGGCACGCGAAAAGGCGGTATATCTTGGGGCAACCGTTGCGGAATATTACAGAGATATGGGCTATTCCGTTCTGTTGATCCTTGATTCGATAACAGATTGGGCAAGCTCGGTACGCGAAAAGGCGTTTGAGCTTGACCGTGAATTCGACCTATATCCTGCCAATATCGATTCTCGGATCTCTAAACTTTTTGCTCGTTGCGGAAGTTTTGCGGAGATCGGAAGCGAGCGCAGGCGCGCCGCATTGACCGTTATAGTTTCGGCTGAAGACAATTGCGATACTGTTTTGCAAGCCGTCAAGAGAAACGTCGGAGCGTTTTGCCTGCTTGACGCTCCTTCATCCGATCGTATAGGATCTGCAGTGATAGATGAAAGCAAGTCATATTCAAAATACAAGGAAAAACTGCGGCGCATTTGAACTTTTTGAAAATACAATGGTCAAAACACAATTTTGAAAGGGAATTTTTGATGATAAAGGAATACAGAACGATAGAACAGATCTCGGATGGTTCGATACTTGTGCAAAAGGTCTGCGGTGTTCAGTGCGGAGAGGCGGCGGAGATAATATTACCTGACGGAGAGGTGCGATGCGGCAGGGTCATATCCACAGACGGCAACAACGCGCGCGTGCAGGTGTTTGACGGCGTGTCGGGAATGGATATATCCAATACTAAAGTGCGCTTCAAAGGCAAAAAATTCGCCGTGTCATTGTCTTGCGATATGCTTGGCAGGACCTTTGACGGTATGGGTAAGGCGATAGACGGAGGCGCGAGGATCCTTTCGAAAAATAAGGCGGATATTTACGGCAAGCTTGACGGATCCGCATCAAAAGTGTTTCCAAGCAAGACTTTCGAGACCGAGATCTCGGTACTTGGAGAGCGGCTTTCGTTTGCTTGTGGGCAGAAGGTCGCGATCATATCTCAGCCCGAAGGCTCATACGTCGAGCTTGCTTTGCGTATAGCGGAGAAATGCTCAAAAGAATGCCGCAGCTCGGAATTTGCCATAGTGCTTGCGGCAATGGGGATTACTTTTGATGAGGCTGATATTTACCTGTCTGAGCTGAAGCGTATGGGGCTGGCGTACAGAACGGTCGCCTTTATTAACAGATCCTCCGATCCGACAGGCGAAAGATTGCTTACTCCGCATATTGCTATGACCGCCGCGGAATATCTGGCTTTTGAATGCGGTATGAAGGTTCTCGTTATTATGACGGATATCTCGGCGTACGAGGCGGCGTATAAGAGCTGTTGCTTTGCCGAAAAATTGATATCTCGCACGGCAGAGTTTGAGCCAAAGACGTTGGATGAATTGTGCAACGACGCGGTGGAGCGTGAACTTGCGCGGATATTTGAGCGTTCGGGGCTCAGAAAAGGGGCGGAAGGCTCTATCACGCTTGTGCCCGTGCTCGTGTCTTGCGACTGCAATATGCCTTTAAACAGAAGCGTTAAACGTCTGACGGATATATCTCTTGCACCGTAAGATGCGTTTTTATGAATATACAATGTAAAAGACCGCGGTTTGGTCGAGCTTTGCCTGTTGTGTTTGGCAGAGCGCGCCATCGGCGGTCTTTTTTGATCTATATCATTTTTCTTTTGGCGAGAAAAGATTTTTTATCGCATTTTGAAGCGTGAACGGAATACTTTCGCTTTTATCTTGTTCTTCGGGAGCCTTTAACATTTTTTGGGTGTCCGCTTTCTGCTCGATCTTATCGTTCTCGGACTTGGATCTTACGGTGGACAGCCATACGTGACCGCTCTCCGCAACTATCTTCATTATGGTACGGATCACCGTGCTCCTTGCCTCGGGCGGCACGGTCTTCAACGCCTTCAAAAAGGCGTTTTTGTTTTTCATCAGATCGGTGAGGGTCTCTGCGTTTGAAGCTCCGAGTATCTCGAACATCGACTCAACGAATATTCTGCTCTCTTTCTCGTCCATTTGAGCGAGAAAGGAGTGAACACTTTTGTCGACTATGAGACTGTCGCGAGTAAGTGAATCAAAAGGAACGAACTCCGTGCCGAGCACTTCCCACGAAAATCCATTGTGTTGAAAGATTCCCTTCGCGTGGCTTTTTACTATGCGATAAGTTTCTTCGTGCTCAAATAACATTCCGACTACCGAGGTCTGCGGAACTATTCTTGTGATCCTGTCCTTTATTGCGCCGTATCCTTCGGATGATATCATTCGGCTGTCAAAGCCCGGGCCATCGTTGTTGTACACTCTTATGATACGGTGTCTCTGATCGTGAGAGCAACGTGCCGCGGCATACAGAGCTAAGTTGCCGCCCTTGCTGTGACCGCCCAAACGAAGATCCCCAGAAAACTGCGCCATAAGTGAGCATAGATAAGCTTCCGAGCATACCTGTGAGGGTACGGGAAATGTATACATCATATTGAAATCCTCGCGCCAGCCGACTATCGTGTCATCCGTTCCGCGGAAGGCGACGAATGCCGTACCGTCGGGAAGAAGTATCGTCATAGCGCAGAATTGCATCTGGGTTTCTACATCCGTTATACTTTGAAATGCAGTCAGCTTCAAGGATGCGAAGCGAGGACTTTTTGCCATCATTTTAGCCATAGCCTTTATGTCGTCGGGAATAATGTATCCGAGACTGCGCTGAGTGTCCTCATTCTTGCTGAAGTATTCTATGACTGCGTCGGAGAGAAGCGTAAAGCCATCCGAATAGTTTTGTGGTACTATTTTATCAAAATTGAGATAGCAGAATTCGGTAAAAATAAGGTTATCGATATCATTAAAGGGGGCATTGTTGAATGAAAGGTCGCCGCGCCAAATAATGTAGTCATTAATGTTTGCCACTGTAAGAGCCTCCTTCGTGTTGTAATATAATAGAGCCGAATATGATAAAACAGTCAGCTTATAACATTTTGTTATTTAAAGCAGATGAGCCTCCGTTACTGTTTATTATATCGAGGGTTACAGTAAATTCCGAGCCCTTGCCGGGGGAGCTTTTGACGTCTATCTTGCCGTCGTAGAGGCTTACTATCCTTCCGACGATCGAAAGACCGAGTCCGTTTCCTTCGGCTTTCCTTGATGAGTCTGCTTGATAAAACTTGTCGAATATATGGGTTATCTCGTCCTGCGTCATTCCGCATCCGTGATCTCTTATGCAGACCGAGGCCTTCCCGTCAATATTTCGGCAGCTTAGATATACGATACCGTTCTCGGGAGAAAATTTTATGGCATTCGAGATCAAGTTTATCCATATGTGCGAGGTCATCTCCGCGTTTGCGTTTACGGATATGGTCTCAAAATCGATATCAAGATCGATATTTTTGCTTTCCCATTGTTTTTCAAGAAGAAGTATGGATTGGCGCAGCTGTTCGTCAAGCAAAAAGTTAGTACGGTTACTTATTATCTGCTGATTTTCAAGCTTTGAAAGCAAAAGTACGTTGGTCGACATTTTGGCAAGCCTGTCGGATTCCGTAATTATTATATCGATGTATTCCGCGCGTTGCTCCGGAGTCAGCTTTTCGTTTTTTAGTTGATTGGCAAACCCCTTGATCGAAACGATAGGGGTCTTGAACTCGTGTGAGAAATCGTTGATAAATCCGTTTTTGAACATTTCTATACTGCTCAGCTCCTCCGCCATCTTGTTGAATGAACGCTGAAGCTCCGAGAATTCCGTGCCCGATTCCTCATTTACTTCGACCTTGACATCAAAATTTCCTTTTGATATTTCTTTTGTCGCCGCTATGAGCGCTTTGGTCGGCTTCACGTAAAAATAACTTACGACCAAGGAAATGAAGGTTCCGAGTATCAGACTGAATACAAACGCCGTGATGACGAGCTTGATCGGCTGTAACGGTCGTATCATTCCGATCTCTCTTAGGATAACGACGGATATCGTGGCTATCGTTCCGGCTGAAAGCATTATCGCAAATATGACGGACGTTAGAATGAAACGCAGAGATTTATACGTACTGTAACGTTTCCTCATCTTTTGGGCACCGCCTTATATCCGAGTCCGCGAACGGTAAGGATATCAAAATCGGGATTGTTTCTGAAGCGGTCGCGAAGTCTGCTTACGTGAACGTCGACTGTTCTCTCGTCAGACTCACTGTCCATATCCCAGATCTCATCCATCAGCTGACGCCTTGTGAATATTTTGTTCTGGTACGAGAGAAGTTTATAAAGCAAAAGAAATTCTTTTTGCGGCAATTCAAATGTTCCCTCGTTTGTCGTAACACAGAGAGAGTCGTAAGAGAGCGTTGTCTGACCTATTACGAGCTTGCGCTCGTTGGCTATTTTGGAACGGCGCAGAAGCGCGGCGATCCTCAACACCATTTCTTCCTCGTCGACCGGCTTTGTCATATAGTCATCGGTTCCGATCAAAAATCCGCGGTGCTTGTCGGCAGGCGTCTCTCTTGCCGTGACCATAAGTATCGGGATATTGCATCCGCTTGTTCTTAGAGTATTGGTAAACTCATAGCCGTCCATTCTCGGCATCATTATGTCAAGCACAATAAGATCGACGTGATTGTGATCCATTATTTCCAGTGCTTCAATGCCGTCTGAGGCGGG
>CAYYND010000058.1:0-10170 GCA_964472845.1 uncultured Lachnospiraceae bacterium
GCTTTCAAGCATAGGAACTATATCGATGCTTCTTGATATGATCCTGTCGTAATACTTATGCTCTACGCCGTTACGGGTTATCTCTATCATCTCGGTATGCTCCTCTATCGGATTACAGAAAACATATATCCAAAGCGCATAACCCGTTCTCTCCCTTTCCGCTATGAGATGCTCCGTTATCTGCCGCTTTACATCCTCGGAAAGAGAGTCGTACATTATGTAGCTTGTGGCTACGGTGTTTCCGTATATCTCGTATTCCTTAAAGCCTATCACGGCAAGCCGATCTATGGGCTGATCTTGATCATTCACTCCGAGTCCGAACTTGGTAAGAAAGCTCTTATCCGTCCCCGTCAGTATTATCTTTTCATCAAGCCACGGAATGTCCTCGCGGCAGGTCTTTACGCTTTTCAGTGACAGCGTATCAAGGTAAGCACTGTATATCGCGTATACATAATGTCTGTCGGTGACCGTCATCCCGCTGTCTTCCATAAGACGTATTATTATCATAGCGGCAGAGGTAGCTTTTCGGTTTATAACAAAATCGAAGTCGATCTTTTCCTCTGTCGGATGATGGTCGATACAGCCGATGACATTGTCGGAATATTTGCAGTTGTGACAGTCTACAAGAAAGACCGCATCATCATTATATATCTCTCCGAACAAGGAGTCAAGGTCAATTGAAAGTATTTTTGCGGTATTTATCGGTTGCTCCGCGTTTATCCGCTCGGGTATCGCCACACGGCTCTCAAAACCGAGGTAGTTAAAATAGTCTTTTAGCAAGAGTGCAGACAGAATAGAATCCGCATCGGGATTCGGATGTCCGCAAATTTTTATCGCTCCGCGAACCTTGCCGAGCGTTTCTTTGAGTTTGTTTTGATCCATATCTGAAACATTCCCTCGTTTATTTTAATAAAGTATACTATTTTATTTCGAAAATGTCAAGCAGATCGAGCCTTTTAATGAAAAAAGATAAATATAACAAATAAATTTACAAACAATTACTCAAAATTACTTGACGGAAGGGATATTTTGGTTATACTATATAATGAATAAATATGTTTAGAAAAAACAGGAGGATTATTTTTAAAATGTCAGCACAACTTAAAAAGCTCAGCACTTTCAAGGGCGTAGACGGTCCCGTTCTTACGATAGTTATGGATGGCGTGGGACTTGCTCCCGCCTGCGACACCAACGCAGTATCGCGCGCTTTTACCCCTACTCTTGATATGCTTATGTCAAAATATCCTACGGTAACTCTCCGCGCTCACGGAACCGCCGTAGGTCTTCCCTCGGATGACGATATGGGTAACTCCGAAGTAGGTCACAATGCGCTCGGTGCGGGTCAGGTATTTGCACAGGGTGCTAAGCTCGTTTCGCAATCGATCGAATCCGGAAAGATGTTCGCTTCGGACACGTGGAAGAGGCTTATCGAAAACGTCAAGAGCAACAGCAGTACTCTTCATTTTCTCGGTCTTTTCTCGGACGGCAACGTACACTCTCACATCGATCACCTCAAGGCTATGATAGTTCAAGCAAAGGCTGAGGGAGTCAACAAAGTACGTATCCACATTCTCATAGACGGTCGTGACGTCGGAGAGACCTCGGCACTTGAATATATCGATCCTTTTGAAGCATTTATAGCCGATCTTCGTGATGCCGACTTCGATATCAAGATCGCAAGCGGCGGCGGACGTATGAAGATCACTATGGACAGATACGAGGCTGATTGGAATATGGTAGAGCTCGGTTGGCATACGCACGTGCTCGGCGAAGGCAGACAGTTCGCTTCTGCCGCAGAGGCGGTAAAGACCTACCGTGATGAACTTCACGTAATAGATCAGGATCTTCCTCCTTTCGTTATTGCCGAGGACGGAAAGCCCGTCGGAACAATAGAGGACGGCGACAGCGTAATATTCTACAACTTCAGAGGTGACAGATCCATCGAGATATCGAAGGCGTTTGACGAGGAGAATTTCTCCAAGTTTGACAGAGTCCGTTACCCTAAGGTAGTATATGCAGGTATGCTTGAATACGACGGAGACCTTCACATTCCCTCTCGCTATCTTGTAAATCCCCCCGAAATCACAAACACCATGAGCGAATATCTCGCTTCCAGCGGTGTGTCGCAGCTTGCTATTTCCGAAACGCAGAAATACGGTCACGTTACCTACTTCTGGAACGGAAACCGTTCAGGTAAATTCTCCGAGGAGCTTGAAACATACATCGAGATCCCTTCCGATGTCGTTCCGTTCGAGCAACGTCCTTGGATGAAGTGTGCGGAGATCACCGATGCTCTTATCGAGGCACTCGAATCCGGCAAGTACCGTTATCTCAGGGTAAACTTCCCTAACGGCGATATGGTCGGTCATACGGGTAACCTTCTCGCAACTGTATGCTCTATGGAGGCGCTTGATCTTCAGCTTGCAAGAATACTTGCGGTAGTTGATAAGCTGCATGGCGTAGCTCTCATCACAGCCGATCACGGTAACGCCGACGAAATGGCTGAGATCGACAAAAAAACCAAGCTTCCCAAAGTGGGAAAAGACGGAAAGTTCAAGTCCAAGACCTCGCACACGCTCAACCCTGTTCCCTGCATAATTTATGACAATTATTACTCGGACAAATATACGGTCAAAAATGACGAGGGCAAATTCGGTCTCTCCGATGTAGCCGCAACTATGGTAAACCTTATGGGATATGAAGCTCCCGAAATGTGGGATGAGTCAATAATCGACATAAAGTAAGCTTGAACGTATAAAACACAAAGCCGTGATGGTGACACAAGGTCATTATCACGGCTTACTTATTTTATCTGCTGTCTGTACTTGTATCTAAATATCAAGCCTTACGATATCCTGAAGGCTCTGTCTTCTCGAAGCAAGATAGTCCTTACCGTCACGTATCATAATAACAGGCGGTTTGGGTATTCGATTATATTCGCTTGACATCGAATAATTGTACGCTCCCGTTACGAGCACTGCAAGCTTTTCTCCTCTTACGGGTGTTTTCAGACTTACATTTTCCTGAATGATATCTCCGCTCTCGCAGCATCTTCCGACGACAGATGCGACAAGGTCGGCTTTGTCGGCCGCTCTGCTCGCATTAAGAACGGTATATTCGGCTCCGTAAAGAGCATATCTCGGATTATCCGTCATTCCACCGTCGACAGAGACGTAATTTTTATAGTCTTTTATGCGCTTGACACTTCCGACCGTGTATAATGTAACGCCCGCGTCGGCAACGATGCTTCTGCCGGGCTCCATAAGTATCCTCGGCTGAGCTATCCCGTTATCGGCGCATACTCTTTTGACTGCCTTTGCCACATTTGTTATCTCAATTTCAAGATCTATTGCAGGCTGTGCTTCCGTATACCTTACGCCGTATCCGCCGCCAAGATTTATATATTCTGCCGCGACACCGTATTTCTTTTGCATCACAGCCGCAAATCCTACCATAATTTCAGCCGAGCGGTAAAATGGCGTGCTCTCAAAGCATTGCGAACCGATATGACAATGATATCCCGCAAGCTTAATATTCGGGAGCCCCAGCACTCGCAGAACCAGCTTTTCCGCATCCCCTGTTTCTATCGGGGTACCGAATTTTGAATCGACCTTTCCTGTCGTTATCGCCGCGTGCGTATGAGGATCTATACCGGGAGTAAGTCTCAAAAGTACGGATTGTACCTTTCCCTTGCTCTCGGCATATTTATTTATGTATGTTATCTCGTCGATATTATCCGCAACAAAAAAACCTATATCGTTGTCAACGGCGTATTCGATATCCTCATCCGTCTTATTGTTACCGTGAAAGAAGATGGCAGACGCCGGAAAGTCCGCGGAAAGCGCAGTATAAAGCTCACCGGATGAAACAACATCGATACCTATATCTTCCTCGTGTGCGATCCTGTATATCTGTTTCATAGAAAGCGCCTTGGAAGCATAAAGCGGATAGGATCCCTCTCCGAACTCGCGTCTCATAGTGTCTCTGTAAAGGCGCATATTTTTGCGCACTCTGTTTTCGTCAATAAGATAGAGTGGCGTACCGTATTTTTCAGCAAGAGAGACGGTATCGACTCCCGCAAGCGTCAAATGTCCTTTTTCATTTACCGATAAATTACTGTAAAGCATATTTCAAAGCCTTCCGTTCCCGTAATGTGTAATATAATTATACCATTTAGTCGAAAAATGTCAATATCAACAAGGCAAAAAGAGACCCGCACATAAGCGCGGATCTCACAAAAATCTTATTGGGAAACTCCATGTGTTATCAAATACAAAAAATTCGGCAAAGACAAACGCGCTGTCTCAGATCGCTTCCGCGACCTTTTTGATATAATCCTCCACCTCGGTATAAGGTATATCGAGGGAGACCGAGAGCTCGCCGTAAAGGCAATGCTTTGCAAGCCTTTCATAGTCCGCGTCGATGTCGGGCAAACGCTTCTTCGATTTGAGCAGTTGTTTTCTGCGATCGTAGATAGACTTGATAATTCCGACGTGAATGTCGGGAAGCCCTGTTTCCATAGCCTCGCGGTATATCATCTTGCGGTTTTTATCGTTGTCGATCTCGATGGGTAAAATAGTCGGTATTCGGCTGACAAAATCCATCGCCTCATCGCGTGTCATCAATACACGCATGGAGACGCTCTGATTATCGGTCGGACTGTATATCATCGATCCGTCGCGCGAGCCGAGCGGCTCAAGGACATAGTAAAGCGAGCCATTGTTCATCTTTTCAAACGGAGAGGGACAGGTATCCTTCACCTCGCAAACTCCGGAAATGCCGTACATTATCATATCACCTTTTTTGAATCTAACCATATCAATCTCCATTCCGCCGCACATTCTTTTCATTGAACATCAACATATTGTTAAATTTGTTATATTAATTATAACATAAAAGTTAAATAAATGCCATAGGCATTTTAAACAAAAAGTTACTGATTTTTTTGACATCCGAGTCATCGTTTTTTTGATCCCCGTATTTTAACCTAATGAATACAGAATTTCAAGTTTTTATAAGATTATTATACTGTATTTTGTGACAAATTTTATCAATCCTATTCATTTTTGTGTTTTGATGTTGATTTACTGAGAAATATGTGATATAATTAACAGCGTAAAATAATTGTCAGTAAGGAACTTTGAAATGTACCTTTATCTTATAAGGCACGGTCAGACCTACGGTAACGCCGAAAGGATCGTTCAAGGTTGGACCGATGTGGATCTTACGGAACTCGGAAGAGCTCAAGCCGCACGCGCGGGGATGTTAGTCAAGGGCATTGAATTTGAAAGGATATTCTGCTCCGACCTTCAGCGGACGCGCACGACTGCCGCTATCGCTTTCGGAGAAAATGCGGAACTTACGTTTGACGAGCGCCTTCGGGAGCTCAACAATACTGTACTCGCCGGCAAAAAGCTCAGCGAACTTACGGAAATATACGGAGATAAGGTGACCCGAGCATCGAGATCGCTTGATTATTCGTATTTTGGCGGAGAGTCTGCGCTTCAGCTTATGGCTCGCGCCGCGGATTTTCTTACCGAGCTCGGAAAGCTTGCCGAAGATATATCATACAAAGACAAAAGATTCGCTGCGGTCACGCACGGGGGTGTGATCCACGCGATGCTATCATATATTTTGGAAAACCGTTTGGACAGCCGAAATCTTACAATAACCAACGGCTCTGTTACGGTGCTCAAATTCAGCGCAGGCAAGTGGACGGTAAGACTTGTCAACTATGTCGGCGCGCTCGTTGAGACCGATGAAAAGCCGATCTATTAAGCTCAATCTTTCCAAGCAACAGCATCTTGGTCTATCAAAAAGGGAGAAATGAAACTAATAATCGAGACGTTAAAAGGTGAATGGGGGACTTTTACGCCATTCCATATTTTTACCATTCTGGTAACACTTTCAGCACCGTTCATACTTTATTTCGCGCTTCGCAAAAAAAGTATGATGACACAAAAGATCACATTATTTATTCTGTCGCTGTCGGGAACAGGCGCTATAATCTATAATCTGCTTATGTGGGGGAGTTCGCTCGAGTATCTTCCCTTTCATTTGTGCTCGATAAACGCCTTGCTTTTGCCGATATCGATCATAACATCGAGCCGATTGCTTGCAAGTACGCTTCCGCTCTTCAGCATAGGAGCTTTTGCCGCAATAGCTTTAAACTACGCACAGGGAAACTACGTAATACTCTCCTGGGTATTTGCCGTATACTTTTTCCCGCATATGCTTGAATTTGCTATTCCCTTCGTTCAACTCAAGCTCGGACTTGTCAAAACGGGTGCAAAATATATATTCCCGTCGGTCGGTATGACGTTTTTGTTCTACACCGTAGCTCATTTCGTGAACAGAGTAGTAAACAAAGTACTTGATGCGCAGGAAAAGGTCGACTCTCTCGGAGAACCCGTCAGCGTAAACTATATGTATTCTCTTGATCCCGAGGGGCTTCCGATACTTTCACAACTTTGGGACATCTGTCCTTGTGAATATTTCTATATGTTGTTACTACTCCCTCTCGTTCTGCTTATTTACAGCTCCATGAATTACAAGGAGATATTTCAGATGATAGCATTACGAAGATCGGGGTCAATAAGATAGTGATAATAACAATGAGACTCGATCCCCGTATCGGGTCTTTTTTTTATCGTTTATGGTGCTTTTTCGATACATATTTGAATATTTCTATTGCTTTTCCTGCGGTTTTGTGATAGAATACACGGTGTGTATTTATAACGACAAATAACATTTACGCTTTGCTTTTTTGGAAAGCGGTATAAGGAGATGTAAAAAATGTTCAAAACAGAACTGCATTGCCACTCTTCAGAGGTAAGCAACTGCGCGACGGCAAACGCAAAATTTATTGTGGAAAAATATCTTGAAGCAGGATATTCAACGATAGTACTTACCAATCATTTCAGCACGTTCACCTTTAAGAACACGAGATTTGACCATTCAAACGACCCCTGGGATAAGAAGGTAGACTACTTCATTAACGGATACAACGTAATGAAGGAAGCCGCTGACGGCAAGCTCAATATCATTCTCGGTATGGAGCTTCGTTATTATTCAGACCCTAACGACTATCTTGTATACGGTGTTACCGAGGAGTTTTTGCGCGCGCATCCCGAGATGATGGACAGTAAGACAAAAAATTTCGCACCCGTCATCAAGGAAAACGGAATGATACTCATTCAGGCACATCCCTTCAGAAACGGAATGATGATAACAAAGCCGGAATATCTTGATGGTATTGAGGTGTTCAATGGTCATATAGGGCAAGAGTCGAGAAACGATATAGCCAATCTCTGGGCTGATAAATTCGGACTTATGAAGACTTCCGGCACCGACTTCCACCACGATTATCACTATCCCGACGGCGGTATAATGACGGAGAAGCCGATCACGAACACAGCGGAGCTCATTGAAACGCTGAAGAGCGGCAACTATGAGCTTATCAGGACCAATGCTGTTCCCTATTAATATCTTCGCTTTGATCATTTTTGCGAACCAAAAAATTTGATACTTATATATCCCTCTCCGATGCGGTTTTACGGTTCGGTAAGGGATATTTTCTATGTTTTGCAAAACGCGATTATGCGGTTGAAAGATAACGGCAAAAGAAAAAAGGGATACCGCGTACCCCCTAAAAATAAGATCAAAAATTAAATCACAAATTACACAAATGATTACTTATTGCAGCTCTCGAGAAATTCCACAACATCACCGACGGTAACAAGCTGAGGAATATCACCCTCATCATCAACGTCAATGTTAAACTGCTCAGCGCAAGCTTCCAAAAGCTCAGCTTGTTCGATAGAGTTTATGCCGAGATCTGCGGCAAGTTCAGCGTCAAGAGAGATCTCTTCTTCGTCTATAAGAAATTTTTCAACGAGCAACGCTTTGAGTTGTTCAAACATACGATTGTCCTCCAAAATATTATCGTTCGTGATATCAAGAATATCATATCTATGGTACAAAATGAATATCTGTACTTTGTAACTCTGTTATTATATTATATTTTGCAAAAAAAGTCAAGCCTTTTTCACTTAATAGGCTTTGCAGTCTATAAAATTTCGCGCTAAATGCTGTGAATAAACGGTTAAAAATTTATATGATATTCAGAATGCCACGAAAAATGCACAAAAAGCCGCTACGGTTTTGGCGTAACGGCTTTTTATATGCTGTTATAAATTTATACGCTTTATTTTAACAGACTCATTCTTCGGGTGCGAATTCATCGGTCACTTTCGTAAGCAGATGAGGGCACTTGCTGGTGATCTCAAACGGAATTTCGTTCGGAGCTGCCCAATGTACGGCATTTTTTATAATCCTCTGCACGTTGGGATTGTAGAAAGAGGCGCAGGTCTCGTGACCGGGCTGGAAATAGAATACCTTTCCCGCTCCTCTGTAATAGCACAGACCACTACGGAATATGTAACCGTCTTCATACCAAGAACCGAAAACAAGCTCATCGGGTTGAGGAACGTAAAAAGGTTCCGCATAAAGCTCCTCGCTCTCGATTATAAAGTGATCCGGAATACCTGCCGCGATCGGGTGTGCGGGAAGCAGATTCCAAATGACTTCCTTTTGGTTACGTCCCCACGAGAGATTACCGTTTGTTCCGACGATAGACATAAACGGCTTTGAACGGTGA
Source organism: uncultured Lachnospiraceae bacterium (assembly GCA_964472845.1). Lineage (GTDB taxonomy): Bacteria > Bacillota > Clostridia > Oscillospirales > CAG-272 > HGM12650. The sequence goes on from CAYYND010000058.1 coordinate 8,660, forward strand.
GCAGAATGAAGAGCGATAAAGCTCATTTTACCCAAATAAACACGATCCCGTATCTTAGCTGCGAGTGCATCGTCGACCTCTTTATGGGCGGTATGAGCCCACCATATAAGCACATCTGTGTTCTCAAGTACTTCGTCCGGAAGTCCTTGAAACTCATCGTCAAGTGCCGCCAGCGTTACCTCAACATCGTCGCAATCAGCTTCAAGGAAATCCTTGATGAACGCGTGGATACCGTTAGGATACAGTGCTTTTGCCGCTTCTTTTGCTTTTTCGTGTCTGAATTCGTTCCAAATAGTCACACGGATTTTTGCCATTTTCAATTCCTCCATCTTTTGATCGAATTTAAAAACTTGTAAAATAATGATACCATCACAGATCGTTTATTGCAAGCCATAATATGATAAGCTTTAGACAAATATTGCTAAACATAGGTATAATACCCACAAATTAGCGACAATATCTTGTGATCATATATCGTCGTTGAGATACATCTCCATAAACTGCTCTTTCGTTATGAGTATGCGTCTCGGCTTGTTTCCGTCGGGAGGGCTGACGATATTCAGCTCCTGCATGCGGTCGATTATCTTCGCCGCTCTGCCGTAGCCTATCGAAAGCTTTCTTTGGAGAAGCGAGGTCGACGCCTTCTGATCGGTAACTACGATCTCGATAGCCTCGCGAAGCTTGGGATCCTCGCCGTCACCCGTAAAATCTCCGTCATCCGAAGATGCGCTCATAGCAGAGCTGCCCATTCCCTTCTTGGACATTCCGCACTTCTCCGCTTCCTGATCGATCTGCTTTGTAAACTGCTCATTGTAGATAGCCTTGCCGTTATGCCTCTTTATAAATTCACATACAGCCTCTACCTCGCTCTCGCTAACGTATGAGCCCTGCACACGCATCGGCTTTGCCGCCCCTACGGGAGCATAAAGCATATCACCTCTGCCTATAAGCTTCTCGGCCCCCGCAATGTCTATGATAGTTCTCGAGTCGACCTGTGAAGCAACGGTAAATGCAATTCTTGAGGGAATATTTGCTTTTATAAGACCCGTAATAACATCAACGGAAGGACGCTGAGTACCTATGATCAGATGTATACCGGCGGCACGCGCCTTCTGTGTAATACGGCATATGGAATTCTCCACATCGTCGGGAGCCGTCATCATAAGATCGGCAAGCTCGTCGATTATTATGACGATCTGAGGCATAAATTCCATATCGGGATCATCCTTCGTGATCTCGTTATATTTTGCTATATCTCGTACACCGACCTCTTCCATTATCGCAAATCTGCGCTCCATCTCGGCGACCGCAGATGCAAGTGCACCCGCTGCCTTTTTGGGATTACTTACGATCGGAACATAAAGATGAGGTATATCCTTGTATATACCGAATTCGACCTTTTTGGGGTCTATAAGTATCAGCTTGACCTCATCGGGCTTTGATTTATAGAGCAAGCTGACGATTATACTGTTTATGCAGACCGATTTACCCATACCGGTAGCACCCGCGAT
>CAYYND010000059.1:0-10136 GCA_964472845.1 uncultured Lachnospiraceae bacterium
CCTGTTGTCACAAGGCTTCTCAGCATAAGGGTGCTTGGAAGCATCAAGGATAACAAATAAATAAATAAATAAATAAATATTTGATTTTTACGTCATAATACGATGTGAATGGGCAAGGTTGTTTTTTGACGATCGGCAAGGGGTTATTGTTCATTTCTTAACGCTCGGCGGTTTTTGTCTATTTCTTGTCGGTTGACAAGGTTTTTCGTGCATTTCTTGTCACTCGACAAGAAACGAACCAAAGAAGCGAGCAAAGCAAGAAATACACAAAAAGCAAAATAATTCATCAAGCATCCCGTTATAATCTGAACTGCGGACTTTAGTTTCGCAGTAGCCTGCGGGGTGGGATTATGACCCGCAGGCGGCGACGAGGGCTCCGCGCCCTCGACTGCACCGCCTTTGAAAAGGTGGGCGAAACTTTAAAAGAAAGACTATGTGCCGCCGTCGCGGCGAACGACAACTTCAAAAAACTTCAAAGGACTTCAAAAATCAACCGTCTCAACTTTAAACTAAATTAACATTATTTACTACAATTATAATATACAACCCTATAATTGCAATTCGGTACGTGACCCGATGCCGCCGAAAAAGCTATTTTGTTCTCCCTTAAAGATCAAATGACGCTTTCTCGACTTGCAGGGCCGTGATAAGACGAGCAAAAACGCTCGGACTTATCCAAAGAAAAAACAGTGCCGCACACGGTACGCTGTGTGCGCGAATGGAGGTATTATTATGAATCATCCCCCGTTGACAGAACGTTATACCTATGTCAACATACGCGAGCTTGTCGAAGGCGTCAGCAAAAAATACGCCGACAGGGTCGCGTACTCATTCCGCAGATCTCCGAAAGACACGGAGATAGTTAAAGTCACCTATCCTCAGCTCGCTGAGGATGTAAGGTGCCTTTCCACCGCCGCAGTCGACAAAGGACTGACAAACGGCAAGGTCGCGCTCGTCGGAAAGCTTTCCTACGATTGGATCGTGACCTATCTTGCACTTTTATCCGTAGGCACGGTGCTCGTTCCGCTCGATTCAAATTGGAGTGCCGATGAACTCGCAGACACCGCACGCGTGGCAGAATGTCAGACTTTGTTCTGCTCCTCCGAGCTGAAAAAAGACAAGTCGGAGCTCATCTGCTCGACTGCCGGCATCGACACCGTCTTTCATCTTGACAAACAAGACGGCAAAAACACGGTCAGTGCGCTCATATCCTACGGAAAGGAACTGAGAGACAACGGCAAACGTTACTATGAGACCGCACGTATCTCTCCCGATGAGCTCTCTCTGCTCGTATTTACCTCAGGTACTACGGGTAAGGGCAAGGGTGTTATGCTCTCGCAGACCGCGATAGTCAGAAACATCTGCTCGGGGCTCGAATACCTCAAGGTCTACAAGAAGACCGTGGGACTTCTCCCTCCTCACCACACCTTCGGCTCGACGGTAAGCATTCTCGGAAATCTCGTAAAAGGCTCCGAGATGTACATTTCCTCGGGCGTAAGATATGTTATCAAAGAGCTTAAAGAACAGCATCCCGAGCACCTTGTACTCGTTCCCCTGTATCTTGAAAGCTTTTACAAAAAAATTATGGACACCGTAAAGAGCTCCGGCAAAGAAAAGGCGTTCAAATACCTGCTTGCCGCGAGCAACCGTGCCCGCCGCGCAGGAATAGACCTGCGGCGCAAGCTCTTTGCTTCCATACACGCAAGCTTCGGAGGCGAGCTCCGACTTGTCATCTGCGGCGGTGCGCCCGTATCACAAGAGCTTATCGATTTCTTTGATCAGATAGGCATTACCGTACTCAACGGCTACGGCATCACCGAGTGCTCCCCTCTCATCTCCGTCAATCCCAATGTGGGCGGTGAGAACGGTACAAAGGGCGGCAGCTGCGGCAAGGCGATACCGACCGCGAAGGTCAAAATAAAGGATCCCGACGAGAACGGCGAGGGTGAGATCTGTGTTAAGGGAACAGGTGTTATGCTCGGCTACTACAAGGATCCCGAGGCGACCGAGGCGGCATTCGATGAGGACGGATACTTCAGAACGGGCGACTGCGGAAGGATCGGCAGTGACGGGCGCATCTTCATCACGGGAAGGCTCAAGAACCTCATTATCCTTTCAAACGGAAAGAATGTCTACCCCGAGGAGATCGAGCTCGTGCTTGCGGCTATCCCCGGAGTATGCGAGGTCGTAGTCTACGAGGGTATATCATCACGCGGATCGGAGCACAACGCCGTCGTTGCGGAGATATATCCCGATATGAACTATCTCGAAGCGATCGGAATCACCGACGCATACGAATATTTCGATGCGCATCTGAAGGATTATAATCGAAACGCCATCGCTTACAAAAAGGTAGGCAAGCTCAAGGTAAGATACGATGAGTTCCCGAAGAACACGTTAAAAAAGATAGTAAGATTTAAGATAGACAGATCTATTGACTGACACGCCGCACGGCAGAAATGAGGAAAAAAATGACTGATTACACCATCTTTACCGATTCGGCGTGCGATATGTCGCCGGATATACTTTCCGAATGGGGAGTAAAACACGAGAGTCTTTCCTTCAGATTTGACGGAGATGAGACACAATATATCGACGGAGCGGTTCCAGCTCACGAATTTTACGACAGGATGCGTCAGGGCGATGTAATAAAGACGGCGGCGGTAAACGCACAGAGCTTTGTTGACGCCTTTGAAGCCGAGCTCAAGGAAGGAAAGGACATTCTCTATCTCGGATTTTCCTCCGGTCTTTCGAGCACATATTCCGCAGGCAGGCTCGCGGCGGAGCAATTAAAAGACGAATATCCCGAAAGAAAGATAATCGCCATCGACACGCTTTCGGCTTCGGCAGGCTTCGGATTGCTCCTCAAGCTCGCGGTCGACAAAAAGGCGGCAGGCGCGACCCTCGAGGAAAACGCAAAATACGTTGAGGAGACAAAGCTTCACGTATGCCATTGGTTCACGGTAGATGATCTCGTATACCTCAAGAGGGGCGGAAGGATCAGTCCGACGCTTGCCTTTGTCGGCAACGTGCTCGGCATAAAGCCCGTGCTCCATATGGACAACGAGGGACACCTTATCAACATAACTAAGGTCAGAGGCAGAAAGACCTCAATCGCGGCACTCGCCGACAAACTCGGAGAGTTGGCATACGACACCTCGGCAAGCTCGCCCGTGTTCGTTTCTCACGGAGACTGCCCCGAGGACATCGAGCTGCTCGACAAAATGCTCAGAGAAAAATACGGAAGAGGCATTGACCTCTCCACCAACGTAGGCACTGTTATCGGAGCTCATTCGGGCCCCGGCACGATCGCTCTGTTTTTCTTGGGAAAAGAAAGATAAGCCAAAGAGCGAGACCGCGGACAAGGGTCAAAAGGGCAAGAGATGTTCCGACGCGTCGGCATATCGCTCTCCTTTATCCGCGGCTTGCAGCTGTTGCTTTGCAACAGCCGCGCAAGAGTTGACATCGCCTTGGCGAGCTTGACTCTTAAAACCGATTAAATACAGAGAGGGATCTATTATATAATGAAAAACAAGAAAAAAAAGGAGCTGTCCGAGGTCGAAAGCAAGTCGATCGGCGAGAGCCTTCTTGACGGAAAGATGCTTGCAAAAATGGCGCAGGGCGGCGCGGCGCAGCTTCGTTCCAATGCAGATGAGGTAAACAAGCTCAATGTATTCCCCGTTCCCGACGGAGACACGGGTGACAATATGAGAATGACCATCGAAAGCGGTATTGCCGCTATCGAAAACACCAACACCAGCAACTTAGCCGATGTTATGAAGCTGCTCTCAAAGGGAATGCTTCTCGGCGCAAGAGGAAACTCGGGCGTTATTCTCTCGCAATTCTTTGCGGGAATGGCGAAGGGCTTCGGCACGTCTCCCGTCGCCGACCCCACAACGCTCGGCGCGGCGCTTGATTTCGGTGTAAAGCAGGCGTATGCGTCCGTTATCACGCCGACCGAGGGCACTATACTGACGGTTGCACGCGAATCGGTCGAATATGCAGTCGCAAGAATTACCCCGAAAAGTACCATACGTTCGCTTTTCGGCGATCTTGTAAAAGAGATGCAGGCATCTCTTCAGCGTACTCCCGAGATACTTACCGTCCTCAAAGAGGCGGGGGTTGTTGACAGTGGCGCGGCGGGGCTCTTTCACATAATAAACGGCTTCAACCGCGTACTCAACGGTGAGGTGGTAGAGGACACGGCTCCCGCCGAGATCGCATCTTCCTCGTCAAAGCTGCCCGTATTTACGACCTTTGGACCCGACAGTATGATGGAATACGGATACTGCACGGAATTTCTGCTCCAGCTTCAGCGCGGAAAGGTCGATGTTGATGCCTTTGACGTCAACACGATGACGGATTTTCTGCGCACGGTAGGCGACTCGATCGTTGCCTTCAAGACCGACAGCATAATAAAGGTACACGTTCACACGATGACGCCCGAAAAGGTGCTCGGATTTGCTCGGCAGTTCGGAGAATTTCTCACGGTAAAGATCGAAAATATGTCGGTACAGCACACGGAATCCGATACAGGCGACAGTGTCGATGTCGATGCCGAAAAGCAGACCGCCGAGACGTCAAAGACTTCGGAGATCGAGCAAACACCCGACGCTCCCAAGAAAAAGTACGGCATTGTTACGGTATGCAACGGTGCGGGCATTGAGGAGCTCTTCCTTGAGCTCGGAGCCGACTGTATCGTAAACGGCGGTCAGACGCAAAACCCTTCCACGCAGGATTTTCTTGACGCCTTCAAAAAGACCCCTGCCGAGAACATATTTGTTTTCCCCAACAACGGAAATATTCTTATGGCGGCTCAGCAGGCGGCAGACATATACACAGATGCCACGATATACGTTATCAAGAGCAAGGATCTCGGTATGGGATATGTGGCTCTGTCATCTATGGATCTTTCGGATCCCGAGCCGGAGTCGGTATTTAATGCGGCGCTCGAGGCTATGTCTAACGTCGTCACGGGATACGTTTCTCCTTCGATACGCAATGCCGACCTCAACGGTGTGCATATAAACAAAGGAGATCATATAGGTATCGTCGGAAAAGAGATAAAGGTCTCTGCGCCGAGCAAGAGCGAGGCGGTACACGAGCTCGTTGACGGTATGCTCGCGGACGACGACAAGGGTATGATCACGCTGTTTTTCGGCAAGGATGCGACAGACGAGGACAGATCCGAAATAATGGAATACCTCGACAAAAAGTATCATTCGGTCGAAGCTTATTACGTCGACGGCGGTCAGGATATCTATCCCTACATTATCGTAACAGAATAAAACAGCTCAATGTTTGCCGCCGTATCTTTGCTTTTGGGTACGGCGGCAAACCGAAATACAAAAAGCAGAGCGTTAAAGGCGGGGCGCCGCCCCGTGCCCCGGTCGCTTTTTGAAAAAAGCGACGCAAAAACTTCATTAACCAAACATTCCCACTGTTGCCGCGTGGGTGAAACCCCAAAAAGGAACAAAAAATATGACCGAAACAAACGATTTACAAGAAGCAAGGCTTAAGATCAACGAAATAGATCGAGCCATAGCCGACCTCTTCATACAAAGAATGAACGCCGTAACCGAGATCGCCGAATACAAACGTCTCCACGGTCTGCCCGTGCTCGACAGTATGCGAGAGCTTTCGGTCATTGAAAAAAATTCCGAACGCCTCGACGAAGCCATCCGTCCCTACTACATTGATTTTCTCAAAAACACGCTTCGCATCTCTCGCGAATATCAATCCGATCACATCGGTATTTCCCACAGTACGTCCCGCCCTCTCGACTCAAAGTCTTCCGAAGGCGGCAACGGCGACAAAAAGAGTGCTCTCAATACGCTTACGGTCGGGCTCGGCGATCAAAGCTATGACATCGTAATAGGCAAAGGCGTCATAAAAAGTGCCGCCGAGTTGCTTCCGCTGTCAAGAAAGGTGCTCATCGTGACAGATTCGGGCGTTCCGAGCGAGTACGCAAGCTCCGTCGCGGCGGCTTGCAGAGAGCCGCACATCATTACCATACCCGAGGGCGAGGCGAGCAAGTGTCTCGATACGCTCCGAGGGCTTCTTTCGGAGATGCTCTCACGCGGATTTACCCGAAGTGATGCGGTAGTCGCCGTCGGCGGCGGCGTAGTAGGCGATCTTTCGGGCTTTGCGGCGGCTTGCTATATGCGAGGGATCGATTTTTACAACATTCCGACAACGCTCCTCTCCCAGGTCGACTCATCGGTAGGCGGAAAGACGGCGATCGATCTTGACGGCGTCAAAAACTGCGTCGGTGCCTTCCATCAGCCCAAAAAGGTATTGATCGACCCCGACGTACTCGCCACTCTTTCCTCGCGACAACTCGCAAACGGATATGCCGAGGCAATAAAAATGGCACTGACCTGCGACGCGGAGCTTTTCAATCGAATGGAAAGTGCGCCGCTTGAAGAGATCCTTGACGACGTAATAATCGGATCTGTAAAAATAAAGAAGCGCATTGTTGAGGCGGACGCAACAGAAAGATCTCTGCGCCGTGTACTCAACTTCGGTCACACACTCGGTCACGGGATCGAGGCGGCAACGGGACTTTGCGAATTATATCACGGCGAATGTGTGGCTCTCGGAATGATCCCTATGTGTTCCGATGCGGTAAGAGCTCGACTTTTGAGAGTGCTTGAGAAGTCTGGACTTCCCGTGAAGGCAAGCTACGATACAGAAAAGGCGATCTCTGCTATCACGCACGACAAAAAGCTTGACGGAGACAGCATCAATTACGTTTTCGTGGAAAAGATAGGAGAGTTCGAATTCCGTCAGTCTTCGCTTTCCGACTTTTGCGAGACGATAAGAAAAAATGCGGAGGCATTATGAAATACGGACTCATCGGAGAACATCTTCCGCACAGCTTTTCAAAGGAGATACACGAACGGCTCGGCTACGAATACAAGCTCGCGGAGCTTTCGCCCGACGAGCTTGACGGATTTATGAAAAAGCGAGATTTCGCGGCGATCAATGTCACAATACCGTACAAGAGCGCGGTAATTCCCTATCTTGCGGAGATGGACGAGGGCGCGCGGCAGATCGGTGCTGTCAACACGGTGATAAACCGAGGCGGCAAGCTATACGGCTACAACACGGATTACTTCGGTATGTGTGCTCTTATAGACAAGCTCGGACTTGAGCTCTGTCAAAAGAAGGTGCTCATTCTCGGCACGGGCGGCACGTCAAATACCGCCGCGGCGGTCGCCGAGCACTTCAAAGCCTCGGATATAATAAAGGTCGGCAGGTCGGCAAAAGACGGCTCGATAACCTACGGCGAGGCGTATCGAGATCATTCCGATGCTGATATCATTATAAACACGACGCCGTGCGGTATGTTCCCTTTCCCGGATGGGGAGGCTCGAAAAAAAGTCGCGAGTGCCTCGGGCGAAAACGCCGCAGAAGCCGAGCAGCTCTCGGGGGTACCGATAGACATATCTCGCTTTCCGAGGCTTTGCGGGGTCGTTGACGCGGTATACAATCCGATAAGGACGAATCTCGTGCTCGATGCCGCGCAAAGGGGCATTGCCGCCGAGGGCGGACTTTATATGCTTGTTATGCAAGCGGCACGCGCGTCGGAAATATTCACGGGCAAAGCGATTCCGAGCGATATGAGGGACGGGATATTTCACGAGATCCTCGCGCAAAAGCAGAACATTGTGCTGACAGGAATGCCCGGAAGCGGAAAAAGCACGGTCGGACGTGCGCTTGCGGAGAAGTTAAAAAGGGCTTTTGTGGACACGGATACCGAGATAGTAAAGCGGACGGGCAAGACGATAGCGGACATTTTCCGAGATGACGGTGAGGCGCGTTTTCGCGACATTGAGCAAAGTATCATTGAAGAAGTATGCGCGAAAACGGTTGGAGCCGTTATTGCGACGGGCGGCGGCGCGATACTCCGTGACAGGAACGTGCGTCTGCTTTCGCGAAACGGGCGCATATATTTTCTCAACCGAGCCTTTGACAAGCTCACACCGACCAGGGATCGCCCGATAGCCTCGAACGCGGAGATGCTTCGGCAAAGGTACGAGGAAAGGTACGAAAGATATCTTTCGACGTGCGACAAGGAGATCAAGGTCAACGAAAACGTGAGCGACACCGTCACGACTATAATGCAAGACTTTTTTGCTGACGAAGCTCAAACATAAATGCACAATTTTAAATATCGATCAATGAACGTAAACATAATCAAACAAGCTTTAACCTCGACGCCGACATTGGCGGGAACGGTCAAGGCGCCGCCCTCAAAAAGTATGGCGCACCGGCTTCTGATCTGCGGTGCTCTCGCCTCCGGCTCGAGTTCGATCTCAAACGTATCATATTCCGACGACATTCTGGCGACCCTCGACCTTTTGACGGGGCTCGGAGCCGATTGCCGCGCATTCGCGGACACGGTGACCGTGACGGGCTTTGATCCGTCGCGCTCCGCGCCGAGGTTCCCTCTCGACAGCCGCGAATGCGGAAGTTCACTGCGTTTTATACTCCCCTTATGTCTGCTCTCGGGCAACGAGATCACCGTTGTCGGCAGTGAGAGGCTGTTTTTCCGTCCGCTCGACGCATATGAGAGGATATGCCGCGAGCAGGGACTTGTTTTCAAAAAAGGAGCGCGCTCGATCACCGTCTGCGGTCGGTTACACGGCGGACACATTTCGGTTCGCGGTGATGTAAGCAGTCAGTTTATCAGCGGACTTCTGTTTGCGCTTCCGCTTTGTGCCGAGGACAGCGTTCTGTCGGTCGTCCCGCCGTTTGAAAGCAGGTCATATGTTGATCTGACGTTACGTGCTTTGAATATATTCGGAATAAAAATAATCGTCAAAGATCCGTTCACGTACGTCATAAAGGGCAATCAGACCTACAAGCCCGTCTCGTTTGCGGTTGAGGGTGACTATTCAAATGCCGCGTTCTTTTATTCGTTGGCGCACCTCGGTCACGACGTTTCGGTCACGGGGCTTGACCCCGACAGTCTCCAGGGGGACAAGATCTGCACGGAATATTTCGCGCGGCTTGAGCGCGGTGCTCCGACGCTTGACATCAGCGACTGCCCGGATCTCGGGCCGATCCTTATGGCGCTTGCCGCCGCAAAGCACGGCGCGACCCTTGTCGGCACTCACCGATTGAGTCTTAAAGAAAGCGACCGTGGGCGCGCAATGGCAGAGGAGCTCGCCAAATTCGGTGTGCCGGTCGAGGTCGAGGAGGATCGGATAGAGATCCGCGCCGCTCGCCTTTGCGAGCCGACCCGACCGCTCTGCTCTCACAACGATCACAGGATAGCCATGTCGCTCGCGGTTCTTGCGACCATAACGGGCGGAAGACTCGAGGGTGCCGAGGCGGTAAGCAAGAGCCTACCCGAATTCTTTGACATTATGCGTTCGATCGGAATGAAGGCAACGGTATACGAAGCTTGACACGAGCCGAGACGTTTTTGACACGGTAACGGCACTTAAGCATAAATCAAAAATCAAAAGAAAAGGTGATGCTTTTATGAATATGAATTTTATCCGCAAGCTTCCGATCCCGCAGGAGATCAAGGCGCAGTATCCCGTCGATCCCAAGCTCACGAAGCTCAAGAAGTCAAGAGACGCGGAGATCAAAAGTATATTCCGTGGTGAATCGGACAAGCTTTTGCTCGTTATAGGTCCGTGCTCGGCGGATTCCGAGGACTCCGTGATCGACTACATCTCGCGTCTGCGCGGTCTTGAGGACAGGGTCGGCGACAAGATACTGATAATTCCGCGCATCTACACGGAAAAGCCGCGCACGACGGGCGACGGATACAAGGGTCTGCTCCATCAGCCGGATCCGAGTCAAGCACCCGATATGCTTAAGGGGATCATTGCGAGAAGAGAGCTTCATATGCGTGCGCTTCGCGAAACGGGGTTCAGCTGTGCGGATGAGATGCTGTATCCCGAAAATCACCGTTACCTTGACGATCTGCTCGCGTACGTTGCCGTCGGCGCGCGCTCGGTCGAGGATCAGCACCACCGTCTGACCGCGAGCGGACTCAATATTCCCGTAGGTATGAAAAATCCGACGAGCGGAGATATTTCGGTTATGATCAATTCGATCACTGCCGCTCAGCATCCGCACAGGTTCATATACAGACCTCCCACCCTCTGTATATG
>CAYYND010000060.1:0-10120 GCA_964472845.1 uncultured Lachnospiraceae bacterium
GTATAGGTATCAATGGTGGTTCCGGTGGATGAGCGATCGATCGTACCACTACCGGTAACATTGCCGATCACGGTGCCGCCGTTGGCGTAAAGCGTTGCGCCGCGAGCTATATTTATATTTCCGTTCACGGTGCCGCCCTTCAGCGTCACGGTATTTGCATTTATAGTCACGTTGATAGCATTACCGCTACTACTTTTCAAAGTGCCGCTTTCCAGCGTGAAGCTGCCTTCCCTTATAGAAACAGCCCCGGAGGCCATATTTATCTCGCCGGTCTCGTTTTCACTGCTGTCCTTGATGGTCAGATTGCCGTAGATAGTGAAGAAGTCGTTGGTAGATCCGCTCTTGTTCTTCAATTTCTTGCCGTTCAGGTCAAAGGTACGTACTTTTCTAATGTCGACCGCCTCGCCGGTCTCGATATCCTTCATCAGCTTGACCGTATAGCCATTCTGCGCGGCATTGACTGCCTCGTTTATGGTAGCATAGCCGTCGACCTTATCGCCTTCTGCGTCGTACAGCTCGACCGGAGCGTCGGCAGTGAAGGCAGTTTCGGCGAAGAACCGCTTTGTGCTTGTGCTGCCGCACGTGATCAGTACCGTTTGCATCTCGGGTATATATGCGTAGAGATTCGTATCCGTCGGATCGACCGCGGTGTGGTTTATCGGCGTCCAAGCCGTGCCGTTGATGGTCACCGTCTCGCTGTTCGGATTTGCGATCGTTACAAGGTATACATTCTTGCCTGCCGCGTTCCGGGGCATAATGGCGTCAAGCGGTTGACTTTGGGCTTCCATACCGTAGCCGATGGAAGCGACAGCTTCTTGACCGCTCTCGGCAAGGACCGAGCCGCCGTCGACCGTCACCGCGCCGATAGTGGCGTGAGTCGTGCTTTGCGTATAAACACCGCCGCCGATACCCGAACCGAAGCCAGACTTCGCCGTGACCGTGCTGTTCTCGATCGTAATGTTGCTGATGGTAGTTTCCGTCGCGCTCGCGCCGTCTCCGATGCCGGCACCGTTCGTAGAGGTTGCCTTTACCGTGCCGCCCGTGATCTTGATATTTTCAATGGTGTTTTCTGTGGATTCGCTACCGATTCCGATACCCGCACCATGAATCGAGCTTGCCGTAACCTCGCCGCCCATGATGATAATATTCGACATAGATTTTTTGGGGATCAAGTCGTTACAGCCGATACCGATACCGGCGCCGGTCGTGCCGCTCGCCTCGATCTTGCCGCCCAAGATCACGATCTCAGAGGGACGAGCGGTATTCGTGCCGATTCCGGCACCGCTTCCGTTCGTACTTCCTTCGTTTATCGTGGTTGCCGTGATGTTGCCGCTCTCGAAGCGAAGCGAAGCACTCAGCTTTTCACTTTCTGCCAGAATGCCGCCACTCTTGCCGCTGACATTCAGAGTACCCGTTCCGCGGAAAGTAAGCGTTGTGTCTATGTTTTCGTCGGCCGCAACGCCAATATTCAGTCCGGCTCTGTTAAAGCTCTTAAGCTTATTGATCGTACCCGTTTCCAACGTGATGGTATGATTGGAATTCGTCTTCGCATTGATATCGATCGGCGATTCGTAGGTGCTGTTGTCAGTGATAATATTCACACCCGCCAGCGTCAGGTTGACCTTGTCGGAGTCAGCGGTTATCTTAATGTGCCTGTCGGTAAAAGTCGACTGGTCATTATTCGCGACTCGGATATAGCAGTCTTTTTTGATCTTGAGATTGCCAAAACTGTCTATTTCATACGCAGTAGTATCCTCGCACCAGACCTTGAAGCCGTTCTCTGTCGAGTCGGTCGGTGTGGGGTCCGTAACGATATCACCGTTTGATTTGACCAAAACCGTCTGCGTTTCGTCATCTGTTTGGATCACATGGAACCCGACGGGGAGATAGGCGTAGATCTTGTTTTCATCGCCGTGCTTGAGGGGGTAGTTGACGCCGTTGATAACAACCGACTCCTTATCCGTCGTGTCTATAGGATGCAGGTAGACGTTGTTACCCTTGCCGTCGGTGGGGGTGACGGGGGAAGCTTGGTTGGGCTCGCCATCGTTACCTCCCCTGCCGATGCCGCAGCCGTTTGTGCTGCTTGCTTTGAGCGAACCGCCGGAGATGGCGATGCTCGATACCGCAGCGCTTGAAGCGCTAGACAATCCGCTTCCGATACCAACGGAATCCGCACTGCTCGCCGTGACGCACCCGCCCGAAATGGTAATGCCTGATACCGCGCCGCTGTCAGCACTGCTGGCACGCCCGCCGCCGATGCCGGCACCGCTGTAGCTGCTTGCCGTGACATTGCCGCCCGAGATGGTGATGTTCGATACCGCGCCGCTGGCGTTCGCAGATCCGCTGCCGATGCCGGCACCTCTGTAGCTGCTTGCCGCAACGTTGCCGCCCGAGATCGTGATGTTCGCTACCGCGGCGCTATAGGAGGTGCCGACAGGGCTGGTTCCACCGCCGATGCCGGCGCCAGAGGCGAACTGGCCCACATTACTGGTATAGGAGCTTGCCTCCAGCGCGCCGCAGGTCGCAGGGTCACAAATGTGCCCGCTCTCGCCGCTGTGCGCACAGCGGATGGTCAGGCTGCCGCTCGTGCCCTCTTTTTCAAGTCCGGCACGTTTTTCGCTGCTCCTTAGGATGTTGGTCGTGCTGTCGGCAAGCGTCAGGGTGACCGAGCCGGTGCTGTCCTTGATGATCAGGAACGCGCAAGCGTTATCGTCTTCCCACACGTCAATATTGACCCCCGCGAGGGTGATGTTTGCCGAAACGTCCTTTGCGACCACGATGCGGTCGTAAGTCCGGTCGTTCGAGTTTGTGTTTTTAATAGCGATCGGCGTGTCGGACAGGATGGTCAGCACTTTCTCGGAATCATCATAGCTGTAATCCGCGCCCTCGACAAGCGCCTCGCCATTGTACGTCCAAATGGTGAAACTGTTTTGACCGCCCACTTTGATGGCGTCCTCCGTGGGGCTGGTCGGCATTTTGCGTTCCGCCTCCGAGGATGATCCCGTCGAAGATGATCCCGACGAGGATGACGTCGCTGCGGCAGTGGCAGTCGACCCGCCCGCAGCAAACACAGGTAGACCTACGCTCAATAATATGCTGAGCGCGATCAAAAAGCTTAAGATCTGCTTTTTCATTCGTTTTTCCTCCAATAGTTTTGTTTGTGTGTATATTTTATTTTTTTCTTATTTGTATGATATTTCGCGAGTATTGGCGGGCGGATGTTTGCTTTCGGGCAAACGTTCCGCCGCACAGGAAATTCTGATCTTTCTTGTATGGATTGTTATGGTATTGGCGGGCGGATGTTTGCTTTCGGGCAAACGTTCCGCCGCACAGAAAAATCTGATCCATTCCGTAGGGGCGGACGACGGTTTGCAAAGCAAACATCCGCCCGTTGTCGGATCGTTTGTTTTCGGTAGGTGTGGGCGATACTTCGCGAAGCTTCAACTTTCCAAAAATCCGTTATTATTTATCCATTTTTTGTGATTATTTAATATGTAACCGACCGTATTGTTATAATCCTCTCGATCACGTATTATATGTTCGTAATATCCTCGTTGCCATATTTGACGATATCCGTATTCATAACACATCCGTGTCGTCACCGATTTGAATCCTTGAACGATCTCCGATAGGCTTGGGCGATCCTGTTTGATCGCAATGTCTCGCTCGCCCGAAAGATCATCATCGATGACTATGATCCCGTGAAAATGATCGGGCATTATTGCATAACAATCAGGTATAATATTGCTATATACGCTGTTTATCTCTTTCCAACATTTCTTAACAACCTCTCCCATCGGGGACAATTTTATGTCGTCAACACACGATGGAATCACTGACTTATCCCAAAAAATCGACTGCCTATCTTTCGCACAGACGGTTATAAAGTAACAACCGCTCCGTGAATAATCGTAATTTTTTTATGCGAATATCTTTTCGCTTCGGAAACTCATCCATTTTTCAGCTGACATTTGTATTTAACAACAAACATTTCAAGTGTCTCTTTGAGCACGTCGATCTGTGATGTAAGATAATATTCATCTTCAAACAATGCGTAATGCACGCAGGCTCGAACGAGAATAAAGATCAGCGGCGTCAGCTTCTGATACGGTATCCCGATCTTGCTCTCCAAAAGCTTGGCGTACTCCGTGTACCGCTCGTCAACCCCATTAAAGAACCTTTGACCGTGCTCGCGATATTTCGGATTCGTGTATACCTGATACATAAGACGGTATTTTTTGCCGTGCTTTTCCGCCGTCCAATAGGGGATCTCGTCAATAAATCGCCACAGATCCGGCACGCTCATCGGAGCCTTTGCCATAAAATCATCCTCGACCTTCGCCATACAATACGCGGTCGATTGAATTATCAGATCGTCGAGATTTTCAAAATAAAGATAGATGGAGCCCTGCGCCACTCCCGCGGCTTTGGCTATCATTGCCACGCTTGCACCGGTCAGCCCGTGCTCGGCGTAACAGTCAAAGCAAGCCTCCATAATGTGTGTTTTTTTTTCGTTTCGAGCAGTACTCTCCTGCAATTTGAGTATCCCCCTTTTATTAGAATGAATGTACGTTCATTATACCATAAATTTCTTTAAATGACAATATGCTTTTTTAAAAAGTCGGGATAATTTTGATCCTTTGTCCGACCTTCGAGCCCCCACTATATAGTAACATCCGAAGCTTTGCCTCGGAAGCTCCTCCCATAGATGAAAGCTCCTCATTCGCCGCGCCTTGTATCGAGCTCGATCCCAAACACCCCTTGAAAAAATTGCCGAACGGGTGTATAATGTGTACGGCAGACAAACCAAGCGGAAAGAAGGAAAAAAGATGGACAAGCAGATGTCTATGACGATAAGTGCCAAGATCGGCGGCATCATCGCCGCAGAACAGCCCAAAATAGAATACACGGAAACCGATGTGCGGCGAGAGTTTGCAAGCTACTCTGACGAAGAGCTTGCCGAAATGAGAGAAATAGGGCTTGTTGACGGCGACAGCTTATCAGATTTTGAAAAATTCTACGTCATACGCGAATTTTGCGCCGAGCTCGGTCTGTCCTCGGTCGACGATGACGGCAGATACACGCTCGAGCTTTTCAAAAACGCGCGAATGCTCGACGCCGAGGAGCTGGAAAACGACCCTTTCATCAAAAACATAAAGATAAAAGACGCCTCCGAGGGCAAAATACTTCTCACGACCTCGGCTTACGAGCGCGGAGAGATATTTCAGTATGATATGCCGGAGCTTAGCGCGCGACTCGTGGTACCTAAGCTCGGCTTTTTCAAAAGGCGGGTCGCCTTCCCCGCGCTCTACGAGGGAATGATCCCGTGGGTCAGCGTATGCCCCTCGGAGATAAACTCTATGCGGACGCAGATGGAGCGCGCGCACGGTAAGGTCCTCGTCCTCGGGCTCGGGCTCGGATATTATCCGTATATCATCTCGCAAAAGGACTGCGTCGAGAGCATTACGATAGTCGAGCTTCAGCCGACCGTCATCAACGTGTTTAAAGATCAGCTCTTGCCGCAATTCGACCGCGCCGACAAGATACGGATAGTTTGCGCCGACGCGATCGAATATATGAAGAGCGTCAAGAACGGCGAATACGACTTTTGCTTTGCCGACATCTGGGAGGGCGCGGTCGACGGCGCCGACTTGTACCGAAAAATACGTGCGCATGAGCAAAGGCTCGATGCCACCGAGTTCACTTATTGGATCGAAGAGCAGATCCGAGCATATCTTGAAGAAGACGAGGAATAAAATCAAAAAGCGAACAGCAACGAGAAAGAAATTTAACAAGAACGGGGATCGGGGAGAGTAAGAATATGAGCACCAGCCTCGAGAGCTCGGAAAATCTGTTCCGCTCAGCGATATTTTGGCCGTTTTGTCAAAATTTGCGTTGTAAAAGGCTCTCAAACTATTGACTTTCCGAAAGAAATATTATATAATAAAGTATGCTTATATATGCGTTTCGTGCCCGAGAGCTCAATAACCGATGTTCGGATCATCCTCGGCACACCCGCACAAAAAAAACTGAAAGGACAAAAGAAAAATGAAAAAAAGAATCTTGGCTGCTCTTCTGTGCCTGCTGATGGTACTTCCCCTTTTGGTGGCATGTCAGAACACCCCGGATGTTCCGGATGACAGTGATTCCTCCAGTGCAGAAGCGACAAAGGGTCCCTCAGCAAGCAGCGATCCCCCGTCGAGCGAAACAAACGCTCCTTCCGATACTTCGGAATCCGAATCCGAGTCAAAAGAAGAGGTTCCCGCAGACTACCTCGGCAATTACAACTTTAACGACAAGACGGTCAGTATACTCTATTGGAGCGACTATACCATGCAGGAGTTTGAACCCACCGATGACCTCAGTGACAGTATAAACAAAGCCATTTACAGCAGAAATACCGCAGTTGAGCAAAGGCTCGGCATAAAATTGGTGTACGACAAGACTCCCGGTAACGACAGCAAAATGGATAACTACATAAGCAAAGTCAAATCCGACTTCGCAAGCGCAAAGGTCTCGTACGATATGTACGCAACTTACAGCCGTGTAGCTCCTCAGCTTGCATACACGGGCTATACCGCAGACCTTGCAAAGCTCGAGCCGCTTGATTTTTCCAAGGCTTGGTGGCCTAAGGCACTTGTAAGCGAGTGTACGATCGGCGATCAGCTCTACTTCTGCTCGGGCGATATCTCCACGAATATGCTCTGGATGATGATAGGCACCTTCTTCAACAAGAAGCTTGTCGATACATACAAGTTAGATGCTCCATATGATCTCGTTAAAGAGGGCAAATGGACGATAGAGACTCTTAAAACAATGACCGCCAACGTCTTTGAAGAGCTTGACGGCGAAGAGGGCTGCACCGATGGAGACTTCTACGGATACGCTATCTTCAAAACAAACATCGACGCACTCGGAACCGCAAGCGGTTATTCGATAATCAAACGTCAGTCCGACGGTAAGCTGGCACTTAACCCCGATTACTTCGGAGAGAAGATGCTCAACACTATGAGCTCCATTCACGAATGGTTCCATACATCCGACGGCTTCTATTGTTCATCCTCGGCAGGCGAACCGCGTGGCGTATTCCGCGATGAGCGCGCACTCTTCCTCACAGACCGTCTCTTCGTTGCCGCAGGTAAGGACAGCAGCAGCTCCGAGAACGATAAGAGTGCCATCCCGTTCGACTTCGGTATAGTTCCCAACCCGAAGTGGACAGAGTCGCAGGACGGATACTGCACAAACCTTGGTCACCCGTTCACAATGTACGCTATCTCCAAAAAGGCAAACGACATAAAGGCTACTGCCGCAACTCTTGAGCTTATGGCAGCTGAAAGCTATCGTTATGTTACACCCGCCGTTTTCGAGGTCGCTATGAAGCTCAGATACTCCAGGGATTCCGTCGACTCCGAGATGTACGATTACATAAGAAACTCCGTAAAGATCGAGCTCGGAAGAGTTATGTGTAACTGCATAGATACATATACATCAAACGCATTCCAGCAGGCTATCACGGCAGTTTCCTTCTCGACAAGAACGTATAAAATGAAATCATCGACATTGACTCGTAAGATCGAAGAGCTTAACGTAAAGTTCAAATCTTTATCATAATCGGGCATTGCCGAAGTTAGATTAAAAAGCACCGCAAGGGGTCCGTTTCCGTGCAAACAGAAACAGTCACTTTGCGGTGCTCTTGTTTGTGTGATCCTTTTCCGAGACTTCCGTCGGATTTTTTCGAGACCTTCGTCGACTTTTTTGTGAAGCTTTTGAGCTTCGCTTTTTTAGAAAAAATATATAAAAATTCTCAAAAAAAGAGAAAAGTGCCGTTGCCGAGGCGATAAAAGCCCCCAAAAACCGTCCTGCGCACTCCGGCAAAAGAGAAATTTATAAATCGGTAAAAAAAGAATGTTTTTTAAGTAAAAAAAATATGATATAATAAAATGTTCGTTAATAAAAATCAAAAATCCGAAGCATCCGAGGAGCCTGTCGCAGAGCTGTAACGCGTCACAGCACCGAGGAAAAAGAAAGGAACACTTGCAAAATGGTAAGAGAGGATCTAAGAAATATCGCAATCATTGCCCACGTTGACCACGGCAAAACCACACTCGTAGACCAAATGCTCAAGCAGGGCGGCGTTTACCGTGACAATCAGGAAACGACCGACCGTGTTATGGACTCGGGCGACATTGAGAGAGAGCGAGGCATCACTATCCTTGCCAAGAACACCGCCGTCCACTATAAAGACGTAAAGATCAATATAATCGACACCCCCGGTCACGCCGACTTTGGCGGCGAGGTCGAGAGAATCCTCAAAATGGTAAACGGCGTTATCCTTCTTGTCGACGCCGCAGAGGGCCCTATGCCGCAGACTCGTTTCGTGCTGGAAAGAGCTCTGGCGCTCAATCACAGAGTTATCGTGGTAGTAAACAAGATAGACCGTCCCGACGCAAGACTTGACGAGATCGAGGACGAGGTTCTTGAGCTCCTTCTCGAGCTCGATGCTTCCGACGAGCAGCTCGACAGCCCCATACTCTACTGCTCGGGAAGATCCGGCACAGCTTCCTTCTCCAAGGACGAGCCCGGAACCGACCTGCGCCCCCTCTTCGACACCATCCTTGACTATATGCCCGCCCCCGAGGGAGACGATGCGGGAGATCTTCAGCTTCTCGTTTCCTCTATTGACTACAACGACTACGTCGGAAGAATAGGAATCGGACGCATAGAGCGCGGATCCATAAAGCAAAATCAAGAGGTGCTCGTATGCAATTGGCACTCGGGCGAGCCCCCCAAGAGATCAAAGATAGTTTCTATATATCAGTTCGACGGACTCTCAAGAGTCGCTGTCGAGAGCGCCAAGGTCGGCGACATTGTTGCCTTCTCCGGCGCCGAGAACATTACCATCGGCGACACGATCACAAGTATGGCAAATCCCGAGCCGCTTGAGTTCGTCAAGGTCACGGAGCCTACAATGGAGATGACCTTTGCCGTAAACGACAGCCCGTTTGCCGGACGCGAGGGCAAATTCGTTACATCCCGTCAGATCCGCGCAAGGCTTCAGCGCGAGCTTCTTAAGGACGTTTCGCTCCGTGTTTCCGACGGTGACACGACGGATGAGTTCAAGGTCGCAGGCAGAGGCGAGATGCACCTCTCGATCCTTATCGAGACTATGCGCCGCGAGGGATACGAGCTCTGTTGCTCCAATCCGCGCGTGCTCTACAAAGAGATCGACGGCGTTAAATGCGAGCCTATGGAGAAGGTCACGCTTGACGTTCCCGCGGATTTTGTGGGAGCTGTTGTAAGCAAGCTCGGTCAGCGCAAGGGAGATCTTGTCGAGATGAACCCCATCGGCACGACGAGAACAAGGATAATCTATTCAATTCCCTCCCGTTGCCTCTTCGGATACCGTTCGGAATTTCTTACAGATACCAGGGGCGAGGGCATTATGAACTCGATCTTTGACGGTTACGCACCGTACAAGGGCGAGATACAGATGAGATTTACCGGCTCTCTTGTAGCGAGCGAGGACGGCGAGACGACGAGATACGGACTTTACAACACTCAGGAAAGAGGCAATATGTTCGTAGGTCCTCAAACGCCCGTTTATGAGGGAATGATAGTCGGCGAGAACCCGAAATGCGAGGACATCGCGGTCAATCCTTGCAAGAAGAAGCAGCTTACCGCCATTCGTTCCGCAGGCGCGGACGAAAAGCTTTTGCTTGTTCCTCCGATAATATTCTCGCTCGAAAAAGCGATAGAATTTATTGCCGATGACGAGCTCATCGAGGTAACTCCGAAGTCGATAAGGCTTCGCAAGAAGATACTCAACAACGAGCTTCGTATGAAGGATCAGATGAGACGCCGCAGAGGGCTTACCCAGTGAGGTATTAAATAACAGATCACCTGTAAGAGATTATCTTGCAGGTGATCTTTTGCGTTAGAATTTTTTGAGTGTGTAGCGAAAATGCACTCTCTTTCTATTAAAGTTTCTTCCACCTTTTTTGAAAAAAAGGTGGAGCCAAAAAACTTTACAGAGAGATTATTTTTATTTTTTGAAGTTTTCGCCCACCGCGACGACGGCGCACCGTATTTCTTTTAAAGTTTTGGGCAAAAGCCCAAAAGA
>CAYYND010000061.1:0-9637 GCA_964472845.1 uncultured Lachnospiraceae bacterium
TTTCATAGTGCTCTCTCTTACGAAGTTCGGTAAGGACGCCTGATCTTGCGCATTGACGTTTAAAGCGACGAAGAGCGCTGTCCAAAGATTCGCCTTCTTTTACTCTGACTTCTGTCATCTTCTGTATCCCTCCCTCCGCTGTTAACAAGAGAAAATTCTCCACGGATTATTATACTATATTATTCCTTTTATGTCAAGAGCTTTTTTAAAAAATGCAACAAATAATACAGAAAAAATATCCGTATTTATATATTTCGGGTGATATTTTCAGTCGAAAATATCGTTTATACCGACGATACGGGTCAGCGCACGACGATATTTACTATCTTATTGGGAACCGCTATCTCTTTTACGATAGTTTTTCCCGCGATAAGTGCAGCTATACGCTCATCGGCTTTGGCCGCGGCTATTGCGTCATCCTTGGATGTGTTGACCGGGAGCAAGATGGTTCCTTTAAGCTTACCGTTGACCTGAAGCGCGACCTCAACCGCATCCTCCGCAGTCTTGGACTCATCGTATGAAGGCCAGCTTTCATACGCGATAGTATCACTGTGACCGAGGATATACCATATCTCCTCACAAATATGCGGACATACGCACGAGAGCATCTTTATAAATCCTTCGGCGTATTCTCTCGGACATTTACCCTCTTTGTAGACGGCATTGACAAATATCATCATCTGCGAGATAGCCGTATTGAAAGCGAGCTTTTCATAATCTTCGGTTACCTTTTTGACGCTCTTATGATAGATCTTTTCAAGCGCCGCGCATTCTCCGTCGATAACATTTTCCGGTTCGGTAAAGAAAGTCCAAACGCGGTTAAGGAAACGTCTTGCACCTTCAACGCCTTGATCGCTCCAAGGTTTCGAAACTTCAAGCGGTCCCATAAACATTTCGTAAAGGCGCAACGTATCGGCGCCGTATTCACGTACAACGTCGCTCGGGTTGACCACGAACTCGGGAAAACGCTTGCCCATCTTTATTCCGTTAGAACCAAGTATCATTCCCTGATGTACGAGCTTTTTAAAGGGCTCTTTTGTGGGAGCCAATCCCTTATCATAAAGATATCTGTTCCAGATCCTCGAATACATAAGGTGTCCTACGGCATGCTCGGGACCTCCGATGTAAAGATCGACGGGCATCCAATGCTTAAGAAGTGCAGGATCCGCAAACATTTCATTGTTATCGGGATCTATATAGCGCAGAAAATACCAGCTTGAACCCGCGGAGCCCGGCATCGTGGAGGTCTCCCTTTTTCCCTTTATTCCATTCTTGTCGTAAGCCTTCCACTCTTCGGCATTTTCAAGCGGTGCCTGACCGTTCACGCCCTTGTAATTTTCAAGTTCGGGAAGCACCAAAGGTAGCTCACTGTCGTCAAGTACGTGAATTGAGCCATCCTCACCGTGAACTACGGGAACGGGCTCGCCCCAATAGCGCTGTCTTGCAAATATCCACTCTCTAAAATGATAATTGACAGTCCTCTTCGCCACGCCCATCTTTTCAAGCTTTGAGGTTATGGCTTCCTTAGCCTCTTCAACGGTCAGACCGTCGAATTCGTCGGAATTTATGAGGCGATATCCCTTGCCGAGATAGTCTGTTTTTTCAAACGCCTTTTCCGATACGTCAACGTGTCCGAGTTTCTCATCCCCGTCGATGACCTGTATCATATCTATGTTATGCGCAATAGCATATTCAAAGTCACGCTGATCGTGTGACGGAACTGCCATTACTGCGCCCGTACCATAGCTTGCAAGAACGAAATCTCCGATAAACATCCTTACTTCCTTGCCGTTTACCGGATTTATACAAGTGACGCCCTTAAGCTCACAGCCTGATTTTGTCTTATTGAGCTCGGTTCTGTCCATATCGTTTTTCTTAAGCGTTTCGGCGATGTATGCCTCGACCTCGGCTTTGTTTTGGATCCTCGGCATAAGTTGCTTTACGATCTCGCCGTCCGGAGCAAGGACCATAAACGTAATACCGTAGATAGTCTCGATACAAGTCGTAAATATTGAGAATTCTCCGCCGCCCACGATCTTAAATCTGACCTCGACACCCGTTGATTTTCCTATCCAATTCTTTTGCATAAGCTTTGTGGATTCGGGCCAATCTACCTCGTCAAGTCCTTCAAGAAGCTTTTCCGCAAATGCGGGCTGATTTATGACCCACTGCTTCATATTCTTGCGAATTACCGGGTAGCCGCCTCTCTCGGACTTGCCGTCAATAACCTCGTCATTGGAAAGCACCGTTCCGAGCTCTTCGCACCAATTCACGGGCATATCTATATACTGCGCATAACCGTCAAGATAGAGCTGTTTGAATATCCATTGCGTCCACTTATAGAACTTAGGATCGCTCGTCGCTATCATTTTGCTCCAATCGTAGTCAAATCCGAGCTCCTTAAGCTGTTTTGAAAAGGTCTTTATGTTCTCCTGAGTAAAGCCGTTCGGATGGTTACCCGTGTTTACCGCATACTGCTCAGCGGGGAGTCCGAAGGAGTCGTAGCCCATCGGATGAAGCACATTATAGCCTTGCATCCTCTTCATTCTCGAAACTATATCCGTAGCGGTATATCCTTCGGGGTGTCCTGCGTGAAGTCCCACGCCCGACGGGTACGGGAACATATCCAGCACATAATATTTGGGCTTTGAAAAGTCCCATACATCGGTTTTAAAGGTCTGATTTTTCTCCCAATACTCCTGCCACTTTTTCTCTACGGTCAAATGTTCGTATCTCATTATATATTATCCTTCCCGGATAACGTGCACACACGCTGTCCTAAAGCTTTAATTTTACAAATTCTGAAATTTACAGATCTCGATCTGTCAGTCTTCCTCATCCGAAATAAGCGTATAGATCTCTCCCGAATCACCGTAAAGTCGGTCAAGGTCATAAAAATCGCGCATCTCTCTGGTGAATATATGAACTATTACTGCGCCGAAGTCTACTGCGACCCATTCACTCCTCGGATCGTTCGCGCCGTCCATATGGATGACCCTTATCCCGGCTTCCTTCATTTTATCTACGAGAATATCCGCAAGAGATCTTACCTGATTTCTCGAATTTCCCGAGCAAAGCACGAAATAATCCGCAATTATCGTTTTATCGTCTACCTTCACGGTCTTGACGTTTCTTCCCTTCTTACTGTAAAGCACCGAATGGATACACTCGGCGATTGCCTCAGGCTCTGCGCTCGAAAGATCGGGCATAACAGCCTCCTCGGGCTTTGAGCTTATATCGGTAAATACTTTATTATCTTCCATCTATGGTATACTATCCTTTCCAAATTTATTACTATGACATTTCTGCCGTCAGTTCGCACAGATCAATGCGTTCCTTGCTTCGACCGTGTCGCGGCAGATCGGCATTTTATCCTGTATGAGTCCCTGTATCGTAAGATCAAACGATCTGATCATCACACTGTCAAGATGCCTCATTCGCTCATCCTCCGTCATATCGGACGGCACTGCATCAAAAAACATTTTGCGAAGCACTACACAATCCTCGAATCGTCTTGTATCGTCTATATAGTCGGCAAGGTAAATAATCTTTTCCGCAAGCTTCATTCCCGCTCTGCCCGTGGTATGCCATTTGACCGCTGAAATAACGGCATCTGTTGCAAAGCTCGGAAAAAGCTCGGGAATAAGTGCCGCCGCAGTCTTTGCGTGCATAATTTTAGGCATACAAAGGTCGGCATCGTATGACATTATACCGCATCTTTGATAAATTTGCAAGTGCTTTTCCAAAGAATATTCTTTGGTTATATCGTGAAGCAATGCCGCGGCTCTGAGCGTCGGCAGATCATCCGGCAGATACAATTCTCCGAGAGTCACCGCCATCCGTTCAACACCGAGAACGTGAAGAAATCTTTTTTCGGACATCATACCCTTGATCTCGCCGCGAAGCGAATCGAGCATAGCGTCGCTGAAGCTGATATCATATGACATTTTATTACCCTGAATTCCTTACTTGTAAAGCTCGCACTCGCAGTGAGCTTGACGAGGTTTAAAGCTCTATCTTTTTATTTTTCTTTGATTCTTTATAAAGGACAAACTTTTTGCCTATAACGCACACTACCTCAGCTTCCGTCGCTTCGGCAAGTGCATACGCGGCACTCTTGGGAGTCTCATCGCTGTTGTCGAGAACAGACATCTTTATCAGCTCTCTTGCCTCGAGTGCGTCCGCAACCGTTTTTATCAAATTATCGTTGATGCCGCCCTTACCGACCTGCATAATGGTCTCTATACCGCTGGCAAGCGAGCGAAGGTTGGCTCTTTGTTTTGTTGTCAACATATTTTTACCTCAAATTATAGTTTATCTGTCCGCCGTTTGCTTTTGCACAAGTCAAAGCCGCATCAATCAACATTTACGATTGATCTGAGCTTAACGGCAAGTCCTTCAATAGCCATCTTTCGGTGGCTTATGGAATTCTTTTCCTCAGCGCTCATCTCGGCAAAGGTCTTTCCATACTGATCGACCCAAAACAGTGGGTCATATCCGAACCCTCCCTCTCCGCGAGGAGTGATAAGTATCTCTCCTTCGACAAAGCCGTGCGCGGTTATAGGCTTGATAAATCCGCCCGGAATGACACACGCCATACAGCAAACGAACGCCGCGCTCCTGTCTCCGATCCCCTCAAGGTTTTTCAAAAGCTTTTCATTGTTGGCTTTGTCATCGTGATCCGTCGCATATCTTGCGGAATGTATCCCGGGTTCACCGCCGAGCGCGGGAACTACGAGTCCCGAATCATCTGCAATTCCAATATACCCGCTCGTAGCGGCGTACTGAGCCTTGATCACGGCGTTTTCTTCAAAAGTCGAACCGTTTTCTTCGATATCTCCCTCGAGTCCGACATCGGAAAGTGAAAGCACCTCGATGCCGTCTCCGAGATAACTGCGCAAAAGGCTCTGTATTTCGGGGATCTTACCCTTGTTTGATGAAGCAAGTACAAATTTCATTATCTACTCCGATCCAATTCCGAATATTTTATCAGTCGAAAAGTGCGTTGATAAATTCCTCAGCTTTAAACGGCTGCATATCATCTATCTGCTCTCCGACGCCTATAAATTTTACGGGAATGCCGAGCTCGGATTTTATGGAAAGCACTATACCGCCCTTTGCCGTACCGTCAAGCTTATTGAGTATAAGTCCCGTGATATTAGAAGCGTTGCTGAATTCTTTTGCCTGCAATATGGCATTCTGCCCTGTCGTTGCATCAAGCACGAGAAGATTTTCTCTCGAAGCCTCGGGAAGCTCACGATCTATTACCCTGTTGATCTTTGCAAGCTCATTCATAAGATTTTTCTTATTATGCAGTCTGCCTGCGGTATCTATTATCAGCACATCGGCAGAATGACTCTTCGCATATGCGATAGCATCATAGACCACCGCGGCGGGATCGGATCCCTCCTGATGCTTTACGATATCCACCTTGGATCTCTCACACCAGACCGAAAGCTGATCGATAGCGGCAGCACGGAAGGTATCTGCCGCCGCAACTACGACTTTTTTGCCGTCACGGCGAAGCTGATTTGATATCTTTCCGATCGCCGTTGTCTTACCCGCACCGTTTACGCCGATGACGAATACGACTGACGGAGCCGTATCGAGCTTCAGCGGCTCTCCGTCATCTATCATTTCCATCAAAATGCTCTTAAGAGTATCGATAACCTCGTCCTTTTCCTTGAGTCTGCCGTCCCTTATTCTTTCACGAAGCTCTTCGATTATGTGTTCTGTCGCATTTACTCCGATATCGGAGGTTATAAGAAGCTCCTCAAGCTCCTCAAGCATATCCTCATCGACCTTCACAAAAGCCTTGAGAAGATCGTTGATCTTTCCGAAAATTGCATTTTGAGTCTTTTTCAGACCCGCTTTGAGTTTATCCAAAAAGCCCATTGAGTTCATTATCTCCTTTTCCTGCGATCTCGCTTACAACAAGACTGAGCACCTTGGATATGCCTCTCTCGGGCATAGTTACGCCGTACAATCTTTCGGCAGCTTCCATAGTGCCGCGCCTGTGCGAGATAACAATAAACTGTGTATCGTCCGAATAGCGTTTTATGTAGCTTGCAAATCTGGCTACGTTCGCCTCATCCAGCGCCGCTTCTATCTCGTCAAGAATACAGAAAGGCGTGGGATTTACCTGCAATGTTGCAAAGAAGAGCGCGATCGCAACGAACGACTGCTCACCTCCGGAGAGCTGCATAAGGCTCTTTATTATCTTTCCGGGAGGTGCCGCCTTTATCTCTATTCCGCTTGAGAGCACATCATCGGGCTCGGTAAGGATTATCTCTGCGTGTCCTCCACCGAAAAGCTCCGAGAAAACTCTGCCAAAGTTTTCGTTTATCTTATTGAAAGCGTCAAGGAAGGTGCTCTCCATCTGATTTTCAAGCGTTTTTATCTCGGCTCTTATCTTACCTTCGGCTTCACGAAGATCTCCAAGCTGCTTTGACATCTCGTCATATCTCGTCTTAAGCTCGTTGTATTTTTCAACCGCGTCAAGATCGACGTGACCGATGGCACGGAGCTTGTTCCGGCACTCGGTCTGCACGGCGGCAACAGCACGCTTTTCCGTCTCATCCGCGATAACGGGATAGCCCTGCTTCAACGCATCCGAGCGTGTCATATTGTATTCATCCATCAGCATCGGAGCTATCTTGTCCTGCTCGTCCTTCAAGTTTATAAGCTTTGATTCGAGCATAGTACGCTCGCGGAATGCGATCTCCTTGTTTGACATAAGCTCCTTCATCCTCGAATTGAGCTCAGCCATCCTTGTTTCGTATTCAGCCCCCGTATTTTCAAGTGTGGCACGCTCTGAATTGAGCTCAGACAAAAGTCTTTCGCCCTCATCCGCACATCTGCGGTTTTCATCTCGGCTAGCCTCGTATGCTTTGATATTATCGAGGTACTGAAGTTTCTTTTCCTGAAGCGAGGATATCTCGTCGCGTGTCTGTGCGATCCGTTTATCCGAGCTTTCAAGCAGAGTCTGCTGTGTTTCGATATCCTTCTTTATCGCGGATATCTCTATAAATATCTCGGTAATAAGCTGATCCTTTTCCGCCGCCGCGTCCTCGGCGGTATTGGTCTCAATGACCTTTGCCTCTCTGAACGCCTTTACCTCTTCGACACGGTGCAGAAGTTCATTCTCCTCTACCGAAAGATCCTCTATCTTGCTATCATACTCGGCGCGCTGCGACTGCATAACATTCAGATCCGATCTCATCTTTTCGATTAGAGTATTGTTTGCCTCGATCTGCGCCTTGAGCTTTTCGTACTCCGGAAGGATAGTACCTGCCATAGCCTCCATAAGATGCTTGTTGTTTTCATTATCCCCGATCTGACTATCGAGATCCTCAATAGCCGAATCCAAAGAATCCGCTTCGGTCCTTGCGGATGAAATGCTCTTCTCGAGCTCCTCAAGTTCTTCCTCAAGATGCTTGATCTCGGATACACGGGTAAGCATACCCGCGTTTTTGTTGACGTATCCGCCCGTGAAGGATCCGCCTATATTGATCTGCTGACCGTCAAGTGTAACTATCCTTACTCTGAAGCCCAGCTGCCTTGCCGCGTCGTTGGCGTTCTCAATATTATCAAACACCAAGGTTCTCGAAAGCAATGATGAGATGATGCTCGTAAACCTATCGTCATACTTTACGAGCTTGTCAGCAGTTGAAATATATCCTCTGCATCTGCCCGCCTCAACTACTTCTCTTGACGGAGTCTGCCCCTTCATCGATGTTATCGGCAAGAAGGTAGCTCTGCCCTTCTGTGCCTCTTTAAGTGCACTTATACCAGCCTTAGCCGTTCTCTCATCCTCGACAACTATGTGCTGAAGACTTGCACCGAGAGCGATCTCAACCGCTGTAAGATATTCGTCCTCAACGGTGATCAGCTTGGATATCGGACCGTATACGATGCCGCACGGCCTACCGTTTCTGTCGAATATCTTTCCGTCTGCATAAGCCTTCATAATGTATTTTACGCTTCCGAGGTATCCTTCAAGCTGTTCCTCCATAGCTTTGTAGGTATCTATCCTGTGAGATACCGAATCACGTTTGAATATAAGTGAGGACATAGCCTGAACACACTGCTCTCGTGTCTCGTTCAAAGCGTCATATTTTTCCGAAAGTTCGGCAAGTGTGCTCTCTATCGATTCTATATTTCCGTTGTAGGTAGCGAGCAACTTTTCCTTTGCCTGTGCCTTGCTCAAAAGCTCACGATTTGCAGCCTCGTACTGTCCTATCTCCTTGGCCGCCGAATCGTTCGAGCTTGATCCGCTCGCACTTGCATTCTTGAGCACCGCTATTTGAGTCCTTATGTCGCTGAGTGCTTCCTCAAGCTTTCGCAGGTCCGCAAACGCCCTGTCCGCCGCCTCATTCAAAGACTGCGCCTCCTTGAGCATATCCTCCTTCTCGGCGCGTCTCTGCGTATGCTCAAGCTCAAGTGCCGAAAGCTTTTCTCCGCACTCGTCAATATATCTTCTTTTTTCAAGCACGGAATTCTGCTCCGACTCGAGCATTCTTTCGTAGCTTTCTATGCTCGACACCGCGCCCTCGATCAGCTCGCGGGTATGGGCGATATTTCGCTCTGTAAGCCTATATTCACTCTCAAGGTCGTAGTTATTGCGCGTCTGTTTTCTTATGCGTTCAAGCAGCTCCTGAGACGATGCTTTGTTGCTCTGCGAACGTTCAAGAATACTTTCGTTCTGTGCCTGTATACTGTCTAAAGCCTCGGTAAGCGTCTGAAGCTCAAAATCGGCGCGAGCAAGCTCATCCGTAGCATTCTCGACCGCTGTGCGGAGCCTTTCCGAATCATAGAGCCAGAGGCGTATATCAGCTTCTTTTTTGCGCTCCATATGCTCGATAGCTCGTCTTGCTTTATTAGCTTCCTTTTCGAGCGGCCCTATGCGACTCTCGACCTCGACAAATATATCATTAACACGGGTAAGGTTGTCCGTCGTTTGAGCAAGCTTTCTCTCCGCCTCATTCTTTTTGAAACGGAACTTTGCGATTCCCGAAGCGTCCTCAAAAATGCCGCGTCTTTCCTCACTCTTTCGGGAAATGATCTCGGCTATCTTACCCTGACCTATTATTGAATATCCATCTCTGCCGATACCGGTATTCATAAACAGCTCGTATATATCACGCAGTCTCACTGCACGACGGTTAATAAAATATTCGCTCTCGCCCACGCGATAATATCGCCTTGTGACAGTCACCTCGTCATAGGGACACTCGAGGCGATTGTCGGGATCCGTATTATCGAATGTTACAGAGACCTCCGCAAAGCTCATAGGCTTTCTCGATTCGGTACCGCTGAAGATAATATCCTCCATTTTGGAGCCTCGAATGCTTTTTGTAGATATCTCGCCAAGCACCCATTTCATAGCATCCGAAATGTTTGATTTTCCGCTTCCGTTAGGCCCCACGATGATAGTCGTTCCCTTTTCAAAAAGTAATTTTGTACGGTCGGGAAATGATTTAAATCCGTACAACTCAAGTGATTTTAAGTACAAAGCGTACCTCCTGAGAATTTTTATATCCGATATCTCATATCTGCGCGCCGCGGTCACACGATGCCGATCTCGGTCTCATATCCGCAAAGCCGCGCGCTTTCTTTTATTTTTATTTCCTTAAAG
>CAYYND010000062.1:0-9448 GCA_964472845.1 uncultured Lachnospiraceae bacterium
CTAAGACACCGCCCTTTCACGGCGGTAACGGGAGTTCGATTCTCCCACGGGTCATACGCAACTCGGATCTGCAGGTCAGGTTCGAGTTGCTTTTTTTATTCAAAAGTAAAAAAATCCTCTCAGCTATTCATTTTTTGAGGAAAGTATGATATAATATCCTTGTCCGAGGTCACATCAAAAGCACAAATGTTAAGATAGCGCGAGAAC
The DNA here is from genome assembly GCA_964472845.1 of uncultured Lachnospiraceae bacterium. GTDB lineage: Bacteria > Bacillota > Clostridia > Oscillospirales > CAG-272 > HGM12650. The sequence goes on from CAYYND010000062.1 coordinate 208, forward strand.
TACGCATCAAGGTTTACGTTCGGGGGCTGTCTTGATCGCAAATTTGCCACAAAAATGCGGCTTCTTCTGCTTTTGCGGTATTGCGGCACGGACATATTTATTAAAATTATTGTTGCCGCTTACAGCGGCGGAACGGAGAATGTTATGATAATAAGAGCAAATGAATGTAAGACCGACGCAAGAAAAAATATGAAGGGCGGAGACGGCACGGTCTATGTTACGGACTTTGTCTCTCCCACAGAACTTAACGGTAAGGGCAGACTTTTCGGCAAGATACATCTTGATCCGGGATGTTCTATCGGATATCATATTCACGAGGGTGAAAGCGAGCTGTTCTATATTCTCAGCGGCACGGCGGTATACAACGACAACGGGACGGAATATGAGATCTGCGCCGGGGACACCGCGATCGTTACATCGGGCAACGGGCATTGTATTGCCAATAGGTCGGACGAGCCGTGCGACCTTGTAGCACTCATCGTTTACGCTTAAGTTCACAGAGCAGAAAGCTTGATATTTTGCTGTCAGAGCGGTGTATTCCGCTCTGACAGTTTTGCGTTAATGAAAAATTCACACAACTTCTTATGCTTTGTGCTTTGAATTAATGCAGAAAAGCGGTATAATTATGATAAAATGGGGAAGAAGATGGAAATAGTAACGGACGCTTTTTTTGGGTGTTGAATACTGTTCCGAATAAGCTTTTTCAAAGCATATTATAAATATTTTGATATACAGACAGGAGGACCAAGATGAAGATTAAAAACGCTTCCGAACACAGCCCGGGATACGAGCGTCTTTCGACTCTTTTTGATGAGGGAACGTTTGTTGAGCTCGGGGCATATATCAGAAGAAAAGATCGCGAAAACGAATACGAAGGGGTGATCTGCGGATACGGATCTGTCAATTCGCGACTCGTGTTTGCGTTTGCACAGGATCCTGACAGACTCGGCGGAGCATTAGATGCGTACCACGCGGACAAGATCGAGGCTCTGTACAGAGCAGCTATGAGAAGTGCCGCTCCTGTCATAGGGATTTTGAACAGCAAGGGCGCGATGATCGAAGACGGCATCTCGTCTGTGGCAGCGTACGGAAGGATCATAAAATGCGTTTCTGATGCTTCCGGGATCATACCTCAGCTCGCGATAATTGACGGCGTGTGCGCAGGAAGTATGGCGGCGATTGCTCAGATGTTTGATATTACCGTGGCGGTAAGGGATAAGACACTTCTTTATGTCACATCACCGTCAGCTATCGGAGACACGTATGGCAAAGCGGAAACGGTCGCCAAGCTCGGACTTGTCGGTGCCGTGTCCGAAGACTCCGAGGGAGCAATCGAACGTGCAAGAAGAATAGTATGTATGCTTCCCGATAACTCCGAGAGCCTTGCCGTATCGGAGAGTGCAGACAGTGCGGAAAGAGAAAGCATTACGGACGGCGGCGTGTATGAGAATATATCGAGCCTTACGGATATGGGATCCTTCGTTGAGCTTTACAAGGAATACGGTGAGTCTATGGTGACGGGACTTGCAACCATCGCGGGTGTCACTGTGGGTATCGTTGCAAACGATCCGTCAAATGATCTCGGAAGGATCACGCCGAACGGTGCAAGAAAAGCGGCAAGACTCATAAGCTTTTGCGACAGCTTCTCCATCCCGACCGTGACACTGACGGATTCTTACGGAATAAAAGCTTCCAAGGATTCCGAGGATGCGGGCATATCGGCAGCTATGGCAAAGCTGGCTATGGCTTACACCGCATCGACCAATGCAAAGATAACGCTGATTATCGGTAATGCCTACGGTGCGGCGGCGATCCTTATGGGATCTAAGGCTATGGGAACGGATCTTGTGCTTGCTTGCCCCGAGGCTTGCGTCGGCGCACTTTCTCCCGAAGCCTCCGTTGCTTTCATCGATAATTCTCTTGTCGGAAAAGAGGGAAGCCGAGAGGAGCTTGAAGAGAGATGGCGACGTGAAAACCTCTCTCCCGTCAAAGCAGCTGAGGTCGGCGAGATAGACGATATCATTGAGCCGAGCGAGGCGAGGGCGCGTATTGCATCGGCGCTCTATATGCTTTCGGATTCGAACGGAAGCTGTAAGCGTAAGCACACGGTAGATCCTCTCTGATCCGCCTTCGTGAAATAAGGAGTACAGTATGAACACTATTATAAACATTTTGGCATCACGTGTTGCACTTGCAACGGCGCTCGAGTCGGAAAATATCGGAGAGCTTGCTTTCGGACTGACAAAGGAAGGACTTACCGTCGTGTCCATCGCATTGATCGCGATGCTCGTTGCGGCTTTTCTGGCGGGCAGAGCATCAAAACGAACCGTGACGTCGAATGAGAAGAGTGAATCTCATGCCGCAAACGCGGTCACATCGCCCTCAAATACAGACGATAAACAGCTCGTTGCAGTTATCACGGCGGCAATTATGGCGATGAGGGACGAAGAAGCAAGAGCAAACGGAACCGAGGCAGTCGGCTTCAGAGTTGTTTCCTTCAAACGCTCGGAGCGCAGATAAGCAAACGAGAATATTCGGCATATATCGAACTTAAATAAACATTTTTGAATTTTTGAAAGGCTTGGTATTTGGTTATGAAAAAATATATAGTAACAGTAAACGGTACATCTTACGAGGTATTTGTTGAGGAAGCAGGAGTCGGCACACCAGTATCGGCACCCGTATCAGCCCCCGCGGTTCAAGCACCTGCGGTAGAGCAGATCAAATCGGAGCCGACCACGGCGGCACCCGTTCAGGTATCCAAAGCCGCGTCGGGATCAAAGGGAAGCGTTGAGGTGCTCGCTCCGATGGCGGGAACGGTAGTAAAGATCCTCGTATCCGTCGGCGAGAGCGTCACAAAGGGACAGACTCTCTTTGTCCTTGAGGCGCTTAAGATGGAAAATAACGTACCCTCTCCAATTGACGGAACAGTAGCTTCCGTAAACGTATCCCAGGGCTCTTCAGTCGATTCCGACGCCGTTGTCGTTACACTCGACTGACGCTCGGCTCAGATCCGTTTTTGAATGGCTTGAATTTTTGCCGAAAGGATAACAGCTATGGCTAAAGTAAAAATTACCGAAACTATACTTCGTGATGCGCACCAATCTCTTATAGCAACGAGAATGACGACCGAGGAGATGTTGCCGGCGCTCGAGCTGCTCGATAAGGTCGGATATTATTCGCTCGAGGCTTGGGGCGGAGCTACCTTTGATGCGTGTCTCAGATATCTTAACGAAGATCCGTGGCACAGGCTCCGCGTTATCAGAGACCGTGTGAAGAACACAAAGCTTCAGATGCTTTTCCGCGGTCAGAATATGCTCGGATATCGCCACTATTCCGATGACGTGGTAGAATATTTTGTTCAGCGTGCTATCGCGAACGGAATCGATATAATAAGGACCTTTGATGCTCTCAACGATCCGAGAAATCTCAGAACGGCTATAAGCGCGACCAAAAAGGAAGGCGGCCATCTTCAGGCGGCTATCTCCTATACTACGGGTCCCGTCTATACAAACGAATCCTTTGCAAAATACGCAAAGCAGCTTGAGGAAATGGGCGCGGATTCGATCTGCATAAAGGATATGGCAGGGCTTTTGACTCCTTATAACGCATACGAGCTTGTAAAAACAATTAAGGAGACCGTAAAGATACCCGTTCAGCTTCATACACACAGTACGTCGGGACTCAGCTCGATGACTATATTGAAAGCTGTTGAGGCGGGCGTCGATGTTGTCGATACCGCACTTTCTCCGTTGGCGCTCGGAACATCACAGTCGCCTACCGAGTCTATCGTAGCCACACTGAAGGGAACCGAATACGATACGGGCATCTCGCTCGAGGATCTCAGCCCGCTTACAAAGTATTTTTCAAAGCTCAGAGAAAAATATTTCAAGATGGGGCTCATCGATCCGAAGATGATGAAGGTGGACGTAAATGCGCTGATATATCAGGTGCCGGGCGGAATGCTCTCCAACCTTGTTTCTCAGCTTAAGAACGCAGGCAAGTCCGAGCTTCTTTCCGAAGTGCTCGACGAAGTACCGAGAGTAAGGGCAGATGCGGGATATCCTCCCCTTGTTACTCCGACCTCGCAGATAGTCGGATCTCAAGCGGTCTTTAACGTGCTTCTCGGCGAGAGATATAAGATGGTCACGAACGAATTCAAGGGACTCATAAAAGGTGCATACGGTATGTCGGCATCTCCGATAGACCCGAAGTTTTCCGCAAAGATACTCAAGGGTGAGGAGACGGTCAACTGCCGTCCCGCGGATCTTCTCAGTCCCGAGCTCGATAAGCTCCGTGCCGAGATCGCGCCGTATTTAGAGCAGGAAGAGGATGTTCTTTCGTATGCTTTGTTCGGACACGTGGCAACAAAGTTTTTTGAGCATCGAAAAATGCAGAAATACGGTCTTGATGAGACATCGTCAGACCCCAAAAACGCGATCCATAATATATGATCCAAATAAAAACGCTGCCGTATCTTTTTCGGGAAACGGCGGCGTTTTGCTGTTTTGATTTTTAATTTGAAGACCTCGGTTTGATCCGCTTTGTGAAGTACTCGTACAGAAAGTCGAAAAAGTCCGACACTGTGTCCTCTCGTACCTTGTTTGAATATTGCTGTATAATGATATCTCTCTTACATTCCGGCTCGGAAACACCTACGAGCTTTATGTTGTTGCGGTATTTGGTTCCCCATGATATCTCGGGCCAAAAGCCTATACCTATGTTTGCGGCAATCATATTTCGCACGGCGACGGGATTGTCGCTCTCAAATATTATCTTTGGTTCAAAACCGGCACTGCGGCAAAATCCGTCACATATTGCTCTGAGCTTTTTTGAACCGATAAGACTGACAAATCCTTGATCTCTGACCTCGCTGAGCCTTACCGACTGTCTTTCGGCGTATACACTGTTCAGCGGAACGGCAAGAAATATCTGCTCCTCTATATCGCGGCTTCTCGAGCATAAGCGTGATGCTGTCGGTTCTGCCGCGGTGGTTATCTGTATGTCGAAGGATCTGTTCTCATCCTCCTGCGTTAATTTGAAATGTACATCGGGACGATTTTTCTGATACAGGATTATCGCTTCCGTAACGAGCGTTGAGGCGGCGAGGACGTTGATCCGTACTGTCCGTTCCTCAATATTTGCAAGCGCATTTATCTCATCTTTGACGGAGCCGAGTGAGTCGGCTATCGGCGAGAGTTTATTCGAAAGATATCTTCCGTATTCGGTCAGAACGATGTTTCGCCCCCGTTGAACGAACAGCGGAACGCCGAGCTCGTCCTCAAGCTTGTGTATTGATTTTGTCAGAGAAGGCTGAGCTATATGAAGATTTTCCGCACTTTTCGTCATATGCTCGGTCTTTGCAACGTCGAGAAAATAATATATCTGTGAAAGCTCCATCGTTTTATCTATTCCTTTTGGCTATTGATTTAATATATATTATATATTGGACATTATAATTATTCAATGGTATAATATTAACAATCATACAACTATATGAAAATGGAGTAATAATTATGTCAGAAATGCTTGAAACGATAATGCTTATATGCTTTGGTCTGTCGTGGCCTATATCGCTTGTAAAAAACATTAAAACCGGATCTGCAAAGGGAATGAGCCTGCCTTTTACCTTGCTTATCATAGTAGGTTATGTAGCGGGAATATCGGCAAAGCTCTATTCGGGAGTCTATACCTACGTTCTTGCGGCTTATTTTTGGAATCTTCTGCTCGTCGGACTTAACCTTGCGGTGTTCTTTATAAACAAGAGAAAAGACAAAAGAAGCGGCGCCGTATTATCCGAGGCAAAATGACAAAATGACAGAACGGTAAAATAACGAAAAATTTCCAATGTAATAAACCGATCCGCGCTGACGTAGAATGTAGCGCGGACGTTTTTTATAAACTTATATAATGTCAACGGTGCCGCGCGAAAGGGGGAAGAATATGAAGATAGCTGTTTGCGGCTACGGGGGGCTCGGACGTGGTGTAGAATGTGCCGTAAGGCAAAATGCCGATACCGAGCTTTTCGGCGTTTTTACTCGCCGAGATCACGAGATTATAAAAACATTTACGGGAGCACCCGTTTATTCGGTGAACGATATCCTCAGATTTAAAGGCGCCTTTGACGTCCTGATAATATGTACGGGCAGTGCCAAGGATCTGCCTTTAATGACCCCGCGACTTGCCGAACATTTCGAGGTGGTGGACAGCTTCGATACGCATAAAAGAATACCCGAGCATTTTCAAAAAGTGGACGCGGCGGCAAAAAAAGGCGATCACGCGGCGCTCATCTCGGCGGGATGGGATCCGGGGCTTTTTTCAATAGAACGCCTCTATTCATCCGCTCTGCTTCCCGACGGTGAGAGCTATACCTTTTGGGGCAGAGGAGTAAGCCAAGGACACACAGAGGCGATACGCAGGATCGACGGCGTGCTCGATGCACGTCAATATACCGTTCCGATTCCCGAGGCGGCGGCTCGAGTACGCGTGCAAGCGACAGAACGGCGAACGCTTACGGCAAAAGAAATGCACAGACGTGAGTGCTACGTGGTCACAAGGGATGGCGCAGATAAGGCTTTGATAGAGCAGAGAATAAGGTCGATGCCTGATTATTTTGAGGGCTATGAGACAAGCGTAACTTTTATCGATGAGAAGGAGATGAGGGAAAAGCATACCTCTTTCGCACACGGAGGCAGTGTCATACGTGCAGGCAGAACGGGAGCCAAAGGCGAAAATATTAGTACCGTGGAGTATCGTCTAAGCCTTGACTCAAACCCCGAATTTACCGCAAATGCACTCGTGGCTTTTGGGAGAGCCTTGCTCCGTATGAAGCAAAGAGGGTGCCGCGGTTGCTTTACTGTTCTCGATATCGCGCCTGCTGATCTATCGCCTATGTCAAAAGAGCGAATGATAGCCGAGCTGCTTTAAGTAAGTGCTATAACGAGAGGGAAGACTTTTAATGATAGGTTTTATTCTACATAAAACATTATCCTTGTGATATATTCGTCCTCGTTATCCGTCGAAAGATAGTCGTTGATGGCGAGCTCGTACGAGTCCGAAAGTATACAGAGCCCTTTTGATTTGCAGTATTCGAGTATTCGTTCGTATGAGCTGCCTATCGAAGGATAGTCTCCGATATGATAAGTGCAAACACATTTCCCCTCGGGAAGCTCGGTTATCATATCAGAGCAATCCGCCTTTTCGATCGGAAGAAAGGCATACGATGCCTCAACGTATCTGCCTTGCTTTATGCGCTCGTACGGTATTATCGCTCCGCTCTGGAAATATACGGGCATACGCTCCAGAAACGCCTTGACAAAGCAGCGTTTAGTTGCAAGGCTGACCTGCTCGAGTGAATACGGCGGCATAACCTTCTGAAGCAGGATGTATTGCCGCTCGATATGCTCGAGCGTGACAGCCTCACCGCCTCTGCGTATTGAGGCAACGCTTTCGAGCTGACGGCAACGGTGCTCGGCACGGCTCTTTACAAGCTTCAGCTCTTCTATCTGCCTCTCGATCACGGTCATCTGTTTCCGAAGCGCCAATATCGAATCTTCCATATTGTAGCCCTTCATATGTGACTTTATTTCATCAAGCGAAAATCCTATCTTTTTCATAACGCAGATGGTGTCGAGATAATCGAGCTGATTTGAACTGTAATAACGGTATCCGTTGTCGGGATCGACATATGAAGGACAAAAAAGCCCTATCTTATCGTAAAAGATCAGCGTCTGCCTTGATATGTTCTGAAGCTTGGATATCTCTCCTATTGAAAACAAATTGTTCATAAAATGCCCCTTGACTTTATAGTTACTATACAGTTTATAATACTACATTGTTGTGAATTTGTCAAGGACGATATTGAAATTGAGCTCAAATCTGAGGTCAAAATTGAGATCGGGGATCTCAGCCCTTTGGGATAAACTGCGAGAGGGCTTGACTGTAAAAAGAATACTTTTGATACTGCTCGGGGCTATGATATGCTCGTTCGGTATACATAATATACATCAACGCACGAACATTACCGAGGGCGGTGTGATCGGATCTATGCTCCTTATCGAGCATTGGCTGAAGCTTTCACCGGCGTACATTACCCCCGTGCTCGATATTGCGTGCTACGCGCTCGCGTACAAATTTCTGGGAGGAAATTTTATAAAGATCTCCGTAATATCGACCCTCAGCGTCTCGGGCTTTTATAAGATCTGGGAGCTGTTTCCGCCGATGCTTCCCGATATGTCCGCATATCCGTTACTTGCCGCACTTCTCGGAGGGGTATTCGTCGGTGTTGGTGTCGGACTTATCGTAAGGCAGGGCGGCTCGAGCGGAGGAGACGACGCGCTGGCACTGACCATATCACACAAACTGCATTGGCGTCTGTCGCGCGCATATCTGTTTACGGATGTCGTCGTCCTTATGCTTTCACTGACATATATCCCTGTTTTGCGCATCGTGTATTCGCTCATTACGGTGACCGTGTCCTCGCATATAATAGATTGGATAAAGGAATTTAAAATAAAGGGAAAAGCACCTTGCGGCGAAGCTGAGGATACCGCGGGTAAATAAAATAAGTATATATACAGAAAGAGAGCTGCGTATCGCATCAGCTCTCTTTTGAGTTACCGTAATTGTGTCAGAAATTTATAATATTGAGCCTCTCGAGCAGAAACTTTACGCCGAGCAAAATGAGCACGCAGCCGCCGACAAACTCCGCCTTTGATTTGTAGCGTGTTCCGAACACGTTACCGACTTTGACGCCGAGTGCCGAGATGATAAAGGTGACGAGCGCAATGATAGCGACTGAAATAAATATGTTCAATCCGCCCTCGATCGACATAACGAGGCCCGTTGCCATAGCATCGATGCTCGTTGCGATAGCCATGGGAAGCATAGCCTTCGGTGAAAAAGAATTATCCGAGCATTCACATTCATCGTCCTTGCCGAAGGATTCTCTTATCATATTGATACCTATGATAACGAGCAGGCCGAAGGTTATCCAATGACTGAATTTTGTTATGTAAGATGCACATGCATTTCCGAGGAAGTAGCCTATGAGAGGCATAAGCCCCTGAAAGCCTCCGAAGTAAAGTCCGACTATCACGGCGTGTCTTACCTCAAGCTTTTTAACGGATAGTCCCTTACATATTGCCACTGCAAAGGCATCCATTGCAAGCCCTACCGAAAGAATAAGTACCTCAATAATTCCCATAAAAAATAAGTCCTCCTTGCTTTTTGCAACAGAGGA
>CAYYND010000063.1:0-9421 GCA_964472845.1 uncultured Lachnospiraceae bacterium
AAATGATGGCGACGAGCTTATGCGTACGCTGAACGACCTTGCAAAATACTACCCCGCGCTTGAAAGCGTGTCGGTCGTGCCGTCGGGGCTGACTAAGTTCCGCGACGGACTTTATCCGCTCTCTCCGTATACCGAGGCGGAATGCCGTGAAATAATCGATATGGTAGAGGGATTTGCCGATCGCTTTTATGAGGCGCACGGTACGCACCTTGTTTGGTGCTCGGACGAGCTGTATCTCAAGGCGGGACGAGCCTTGCCGAGTGATGAGTACTACGAAAATTATACGCAGTATAATAACGGAGTTGGGATGCTGACTTCGTTTGAACACGATGTCACTGAGGAGCTGGGCTACCCCGAGGATCACGAGCACGATTTCGCGGGAAAGAACGGGCGCACGGTCTCGATAGCTACGGGCGAGGCGGCGTATCCGCTGATCTCGGAGCTTGCGAGCAAGACGAGCGACGCCTATCCGGGACTCAAGATCAATGTATACAAGATAATAAATCACTTTTTCGGCGAAGAGATAACCGTAACGGGCTTGCTTACGGGCAAGGATATCTCGGAGCAGCTTGCGGACAAGGAGATTGGGGATGAGCTCATACTCTCTTCAAATACGGTTTCGTCTGACGGCGAGCTGTTCCTTTGCGGAATGACCCCCGCTGAGCTTTCGGAAAAGCTCGGGGTCAAGATAACCTTCTCCGATGAGGGGAAGGGCGGCGTCGGATTGCTCGAGGCAATACTCGGAGAATGACGTCGTACCATATTTTACGGTTTTATAAGTTACGATCGATGATCGAATTGAAAGGAATTTTGATATGTCAAAACCAATTATAGCAATAGTTGGCAGACCTAATGTAGGTAAGAGCACTCTCTTTAATAAGCTTATCGGAGAGCGGCGTGCGATAGTAGAGGATACCCCGGGCGTTACACGCGACCGTATATACGGCGAGACCGAATGGCGCGGAAAAAGCTTTGTAGTGATAGATACGGGAGGTATCGAGCCGAAAACAGAGGATATGATAATGGCTAAAATGCGTATGCAGGCTGAGATAGCCATTGAGAGCGCGGATGTTATCGTGTTTATGTGCGATGTAAGGACGGGCCTTACGGCAAACGATCACGATATCTCCATAATGCTCAAAAAGAGCGGTAAGCCGATCATTCCCTGCATAAATAAATGCGACAGTATAGGCGATCTGCCGCTTGAATTTTACGAATTTTACGAGCTCGGCTTCGCGTGTGATCCGATAGCGGTTTCATCTGTTCACGGCACGGGTACGGGCGACCTTTTGGATGCCGTCATAGACTGCTTGCCCGAGTTCGATTATTCTGACGAGGAGGACGACTCCATAAAAGTTGCCGTCATAGGTAAACCGAATGCGGGCAAATCCTCTATCATTAACCGCATCGTCGGAACCGAAAGACTTATCGTTTCGAATATTCCCGGAACCACGAGAGATGCGATAGATACCCACGTTGAGAATGAATACGGCAAATTTACCTTTATAGATACCGCGGGAATACGACGTCAGTCGAAGATCGACAGCAAGATCGAAAAATACAGCGTTTTGCGCGCTCATATGGCGGTCGAGAGGGCGGACGTTTGCCTTATTATGATAGATGCAAACGAGGGAGTGACCGAGCAGGATGAGAAGATCGCGGGCATTGCTCACGAGTCGGGCAAGCCGAGCATCATAGTCATCAATAAATGGGATACCATAGAGAAGGACAACAGTACGGTCACGGAATACACGAAAAAGGTGTACGAGGCGCTCGGATATATGCAGTACGCTCCCGTGATATATGTTTCGGCAAAAACGGGTCAGAGAGTAAATAATTTGTTTGATCATATAAAGTATGTTTACGGACAGTCTGTGACGAGAATAACCACGGGTATGCTCAATGACGTGCTTGCGGACGCAACGATGAGAGTTCAGCCTCCCACGGATAAGGGAAGAAGGCTTAAGATCTACTATATGACTCAGGCGTCGGTCGCTCCGCCTACCTTTGTGCTGTTCTGCAACAACGTGGAGCTGTTTCATTTCTCTTATCAGAGGTATATTGAAAATTGCTTGCGAGAGACATTTGGTTTCAAGGGAACACCGATAAAGCTTGTTATCAAGATGAAGGGCGACGATTGATAAGAGGCGGCGAAACCCTCGACGGCATTTCTTTTTTCTTAGCTTTTTTTCTTTGTGCCTCTTTTGCCAAAGAAAAAAGCGGCTATGGAATTTAGTCTGTTTAGATTTCTGTATGCTGATTAAAGGTTTTTATCTGTCTTTTTGTCGCTCAACAATCTTTTTCGTTCATTTCTTGCCGCTCGACTATTTTTCTGTCACTTTCTTGTCACTCAACAAGAAAGTGACCAAAGAAATGAGTGAAGAGGCGTTCCCCCTCTTCAAACTCCCCTTTGGCGAGGACGCTACACAGTGTGATCTGTTGAACTGTTATTGACGTGCCGGCGAATTAAAAAGGGGTGCGGCGCGAACAACGCAAAATTTGAAAGCTGTATTTTTGTGCGGTGCCTTAATGCAGTGCGAACATAGCAAGTATATAATAATAAAGCAAAGAATTTTAGCAGATCTCCCACTATAATTTGAACTGCGGATTTTAGCTCCGCAGTAGCCTGCGGGGTGTACTTATGACCCGCAGGCGGCAACTTTAGCCTATACGAACGGTTCGCGTCGGCAATCCCCGCCGACGCGCAGCAGGGGGTCATTGAAGAGGGGGCGTCCCCCTCTCCACTCGTTTCTTTGGTTCGTTTCTTGCCGAGTGGCAAGAAATGAACGAAAAATCCATTGCAAAAGCAACAATTTATTGCTGACCCGGTAGGGGCGAACATATCGAGCCGAATTTTACTTGTTGCGCTCGGATGATGTGAACATATAAAAATAGAGCAACAAGGGCGGAGAGGAGTAATATATGTTTATAGACAGAATAAAAATATATGTAAAGGCGGGTGACGGCGGAAACGGCGCCATCTCCTTCAGACGTGAAAAATATGTTTCTCACGGAGGCCCCGACGGAGGCGACGGCGGAAATGGCGGGAATATCATTTTCCGCATAAATGAGGGAATGAATACTCTGCTCTCATTCCGATATAAAAGAAAGTTTGTGGCGCAGAATGGCGCGAACGGCGCGGGTGCCAAGTTTCACGGCGCACGCGGAGAGGATATCGTCATAGACGTTCCCGCAGGTACGCTCATAAAGGACGCCGAGAGCGGAAGGATCCTTAAGGATATGTCTGACTGTGACGAGTTTGTTTGCTGTCGCGGCGGTAAAGGCGGCTTCGGAAACAGGCATTTTGCAACGCCGACAAGACAGGTTCCAAACTTTGCGAAAAACGGCACAAAGGGCGAGGAAAGAGAGCTTCAGCTTGAACTTAAAATGCTTGCGGATGTTGGACTTGTAGGCTTTCCGAGCGTCGGTAAGTCGTCGATACTTGCGGCGATCAGCTCGGCACGCCCCAAGATCGCGGAATATCATTTTACCACGCTTGAGCCCAATCTCGGAGTCGTATCGCTTGACGGAGAGGGCAAGGGCTTTGTGGCGGCAGATATTCCCGGGCTTATCGAGGGAGCGGCAGACGGCGCCGGCCTCGGACACGAATTTTTGCGTCACGTTGACAGATGCCGACTCTTGCTCCACGTCGTTGATATCGCAAGGACCGAGGAGCGCGATCCCATTGAGGATATTATTAAGATAAACACCGAGCTCGAGCGTTACAGCCCCGAGCTTGCAAGCCGTCCGCAGATCATAGTCGCCAACAAATGCGATTCGCTCGACCCGGAATTTACCGATATCGAGGCGTTTGAGAACTTTGTAAAAAGCTGTGGCTGGGAGCTTATATATGTTTCCGCCGCAACGGGCGAGAATATGAAGACTATGGTAAGGCTTGTCGCCGAGCGGCTCCGCGAGCTTCCTCCGCTCAAAATATACGAGAGCGAGCCTGATGAAGAGATCTCCGAGATCAAGCCCGATGTCAGCGGAACCGTCATAAAAAGGGAGAACAATACCTATGTGGTCGAGGGCGAGTGGCTCTACGATCTTATGGGACGCATCAATTTTGACGATTACGAATCCCTTAACTATTTCGGCAAGATGCTTCAAAACAGCGGACTTTACACTATGCTTGAAGAGAAGGGCTGTAAAGACGGGGATACCGTCTCGATCTACGGCTTTGAATTTGACTATGTCAAGTAACTTGAGAATAATAAATATCAACGGATTTAAGAATAGAAATATAACACGAAAAGGAGCTCAGTCTTGAAGAACAATAACATAAGAAAGATATTCCGCGATTTTGTGGGAACGCTTATGGTGCTAATACCTGCGATAATAGCGGGTGTGTATCTGGCAATGCCGAACGTGCATTTTGATAACAAGACGGTCTCCTATGCGGTGCTTGCGGTGTCGTCCTCCTTTATCGGACTGTCACTCATTATCGGGATCGTTACTCTGCTTTTTATTCCGGAAAAAAGAAAGAACGAAAAGATAAATGTCTCAAAGGACAGGCAAAGGATCTGGAGATATACCGAAAGGTGTGACAGAGCTCTGCCCGACGAGATGAAAAAGATCAAAAGACTCGTCGCGTTTGAGAAGATATACTTTTTTCTTATCTGCCTTTGCGCCGCTTTGGGCTTTGCATCGTGCGCGGCACTCGGATATTCGGGAACATCCGTTATATTCGGGCTTGCTGCCTTCTACGCGGTGTGCTTCAAAAATATCACGGTCATAGATACCGATGAGCTCGGTCTTGTCATCGACGAGGAGAGCTTCCCGACGCTTCGATCGGCTGTGATCGAGGCTGTGAAGCAGTGCCTTCCCGAGGCTGAATACGGCAAGGATATACACGCCTTCGTCGTGCACGGCTCGGAGGTCAATACTGTAAGATGGAAAAACTCATATGCGCTCTGCATAGGAGTATCGGCGATCGGTCTGCTCAGTGAAGAGCAGATCAAGGCGACCGTCGTCAATAAGCTTTGTTATATAAAGAACGGCGATTGCGACTTTTCCGCCGACGTCGTGGCACTGTATACCAAATATTCCGCGCGCACGAGATTTTTCTCTATGGGCATTGTGCTTATGAGCCTGCCTATGCTGATAGTCCGACGTCGGATCCCCGATTTTATTACGGCATCGTCGCGTGCCATCGAACTGCGCTCGGATACAACCTCCGCTGAACTTATGGATCACGAGCAGAGGCGAGCTTACATAGGGGCGGTGGCAACGGCGCGTATGTTCGATTACTACCTTACAGAGACTCGCGGACCTTCCGATATATATTCGGACAGCGAGCCGCCGTACGCGTTTGAAAGCGATATTGAAAACGGATTTAGAGAAGCCTTGCAAACTCGCGAGAGCTTTTGGCGTGAGCTTATCGAAAAGGAGCTTGTTGCGAAAAATGCCCCGTATCCGACCTTTGCCGTAAGGCGTGAGGCACTCGGAGTAAAGGTGGGAGACTACGAGGTTTGTCCCGATACGGACAGCTATGCTTATAATGTGGAGCGCGACGTGGTCAAGCGTCACGCGGATAAGGTCATCCGAGAGGGAATGACTCTTACCTACGAAAGGGACCGTAAGAGCAATTATCTTGAGCCTCTTGAATTCTACGAAAAATATCTCAAAAGATTGCAAAACGGCGAAAAGCCCAACCTTGCCGAGAGCGTCGATGCCGCCTTTGCCGCGGAATGTGTAGGCAGGATCGCGGAAGCCACTGCGATGTACGATAATATCTTGAAGGATCACCCGGATAACCCCAATGCCATGTATAGGAGAGGTCTGCTGTACCTTTCCGAATACGACGAGCGCGGTGTGGATATGATATTCACCTCAATGAAGGGAAACGCCAACTTCATCAATAACGGAGTGCAGGCGGTAAACGACTTTTGCGTCAAGATGGGACTTCAGAGCCGACTCGAGGAGTGCCGCGAGCTTTCGGCAGAACTGTTTGAATATCGGATAAACAGGTATTCCAGAGCCGTGAGCGTGGATAAAAACGACGTTTACCGCCCGGCACAGCTTCCGAAAGAGGTCATACACGAGATAGTTGATGAGATAAAACGTCAGTGCGGCGAAGCGCTTGAAAGTATATATATGGTCAACAAGTCCTACGAAGACGTAACGGCGACGCTTATCTTCATTGTACCGACGGCGGATCACGATCCCGAGGCGTGGGATGCGGCGTATCACAATATCTTTACTTTCCTTGATGTAAGGGAAGAGCAATTCCTTCTTGACAACTGTACGAACGAGGGAAAATATATGGCGAAGATCAAAAAAACGCCCGGCTCTCTCGTATACAAAAGAAACACGAATACCGATGCTCCCGGCGGTGGAGCGAATGAAGAATAAATAAGCTTAAAAAGTAACGGAGGCACAAAAAATGAACATTTGGCACGACATTGACCGAAAGAACATCCAACCCGATGACTTTGTAGCCCTGATCGAGATCCCGAAGGGATGTAGCTGCAAATACGAGCTTGATAAAGAGACCGGACTGCTCAAGCTGGACCGTGTCCTCTATACCGCAACTCACTATCCGGCAAACTACGGGTTCATACCTGCGACCTATGCCGACGACGGGGACCCGCTCGACGTCCTTGTCCTGTGCTCGGAGGCGGTGTATCCGATGACTCTTATCAGAGTATATCCCATCGGTGTTATGCGTATGAGCGACGGCGGAAAGAGCGACGACAAGATCATAGCCATTCCTTTTTCGGATCCGTCGTACTTCGGTATAAGGTCGCTTGACGGACTTCCGGCTCATATCTTTGATGAAATTATGCACTTCTTCAGCGTATATAAGCAGCTTGAAAACAAGGTCACGGCGGTAAAAATGCTGCTCGGATCCGAGGATGCCAAAAAGATCATCGCCGAGGCGATAGAAGGATACGACAAGACCTTCAGAAAAGAATAAGCTTTACCGATCGCCGACGCGTTACCTTACACCGCGTCGGCACTTTTGATATTTCGCTTCCTAATTGTAAAGAATATTTGAAGGCACAAAAAAACATTGACATGATGCCGAAAATATGATAAAATAAAAAGGTTGGAAAGATTTTTATCTCAGTACACGTTTTGTGTTTAGAAAGGAAATAATTATATGTACGATCTGATCATTGTCGGTGCAGGACCGTCAGGTATATTTACCGCTATTGAAATGCTCAAGCAGGGCAGCCGCGCAAAAATGCTTATCATCGAGAAGGGCAAGCCCGTCGAGAAGAGAAGCTGCCCCAAAGCAAAGGTGGGACATTGCGTAAACTGCAAGCCCTGCTGCGCCATAACCACGGGATTTTCGGGAGCAGGCGCCTTTTCCGACGGAAAACTCAGCCTTTCAAATGAAGTCGGTGGAGATCTGCCCACGCTTATAGGAGAGGATTTCGCACAGGAGCTGATCGATTATACAGATAAGATATATCTTGAGTTTGGCGCGGATCCGCACGTCGAGGGTGTTATCGACACCGACGAGAAGAAGGAGATACGCAAAAACGCCATTAAAGCAGGGCTTAAGCTCGTCGATTGCCCGATAAGACACCTCGGTACCGAAAAGGCGCAGAAGCTCTATTACGATATTCAGTGCTACCTTGCGGATAACGGCGTGGATATGCTCTTTGAGACGGAGTGCGAGAACATAATAATCGAAGATAATGTTTGCCGCGGTGTCGTGATCCGCGAAAAAGACGGTACTCGGCGCGAGATCTACGCTCCCGAGATCGTTATCGCAACGGGCAGACGCGGTGCGGATTGGCTCGATAAGCTCTGTGAGGAGCACGGCATAGCGCACAAGCCCGGTACGGTAGACATAGGCGTGCGTGTTGAGTGCAGGAACGAGGTAATGGAGGTCATCAACCGCATACTCTATGAGGGCAAGCTTATAGGATATCCGAAGCCTTGGAAAAACAAGGTGAGAACCTTCTGCCAGAATCCCGGCGGATATGTTACGCAGGAAAACTATGATGGCGATCTCGCCGTTGTAAACGGTCATAGCTTCAAGGATGATAAGAGCCCTAACACGAACCTTGCCATTCTCGTAAGCCACAACTTCACCGAGCCCTTTAATCAGCCTATCGCTTACGCGCAGAAGGTCGGCGAGATGACGAATATGCTCGGCGCGGGCCATATCCTCGTTCAAAAATACGGAGATATCATCGATGGTAAGCGCACGTGGGAGAAGGATCTTACGCACAGTAACGTAAAGCCTACGCTCAAGGATGCGGTAGCCGGCGACATTACCGCCGCTATGCCGTACAGAGCTATGACAAATATAGTGGAATTTATCAGAATGCTTGATATGGTGGTACCCGGCTTCGCTTCTGAGGAAACTCTGCTTTACAGTCCCGAGCTTAAGTTCTATTCAAACAAGGTCAAGATGGATCAGAATCTCGATACCAATATCGGAGGCTTGCATTGTCTCGGAGACAGCAGTGGCTGGACACGTGGTCTTATGATGGCGAGCGTTATGGGCGTGCTTATGGGCAGAAAGCTTATGGAGAATAAATAAGATCCGATATCTTGCTTTCGTACCGAGAGCGTTTTCGAATATTCGGTAACAGTTGAGCATCGCAAATTTCACAAAAAAAAGCAATCGCGAAAGGAATATTTGTAACGGTATACAAATTTATCCGTTTGAAAAGTCAAAGGTTGAAAATATTCAATTCTTGTGATATAATTTAAGAAGTAAAAAAATAAATTCCATAAGGAAGGTAAAACAAAAATGGCAAAGACAAACATAGTCGATTGGAAAACAATCACAAATTTCGTAATTGACGCATTTGTAGGCTACGGAATTCCCCGTGAGGATGCCGAGATCTGTGCTGACGTTCTTCTCGAGAGCGATAAGCGCGGTATTGAGTCCCACGGCGTAAACCGCTTCAAGCCCATCTACCTTGACAGAATCAAGGCAGGGATCCAGAACCCCGTAACAAACTTTGAGATCATCAAAGAGACAGAGACAACCGCGGTTGTTGACGGTCACGACGGTATGGGTCAGGTTATCGGTTACAAGTCTATGAGAATGGCTATCGATAAGGCTAAGAAATACGGTATGGGTATGGTAGTTGTGCGTAACTCCTGCCACTACGGTATCGCAGGCTACTATCCTTGGATGTCCTGCAAAGAAGGATGTATCGGTATCACAGGTACAAACGCACGTCCTTCTGTTGCTCCTACATTCGGCGTTGAGGGTATGTTCGGTACTAACCCCCTTACTATCGGTATTCCTACCGATGAGGACTTCGACTTTCTCATCGACTGCGCAACCTCCACAACACAGAACGGTAAGGTTGAGTACTATGAGAGAATCGGCGAGAATGTACATCCCGGTACTATCATTGATATCGACGGCTCGCCCGTTGAAGGTGACGCAGGCGTAGCACTCAAGAAGATCCGTCAGGGTACAGCAGCTCTTACGACTCTCGGC
>CAYYND010000064.1:0-9409 GCA_964472845.1 uncultured Lachnospiraceae bacterium
GTTCCAAATGTCATCCCTTCTTTACGGGTAAACAGAAGTTTGTTGACGCAGGTGGCCGTGTGGATAAGTTCAAAAAGAGACAGCAGGCCGCAAAATAAGTCACAATTTATTTGGACAGAGAATACAGATAGGGTAAGCCACGCTTAGAAGAGATCTTCTTTGACGACTTGCCCTTCTTGTATTTTCGGGTGCTCTTTTTGAACCTTTAACGAAAGGAGAAAAATATGGCAATAAACAATATAGTAAATAAATTCAGCGGATCCGAGATACCATCCGCCGTTCTCGTTGGCGTAGATGCCGGGGTAAAATATGTATCCGATTCGGGGGAAAATTACACATCAGAAGAATATGACGTCGAAAAGAGTCTTGATGAGCTTGAACGCTTGCTTGATACCGCGGGCGGAAAAGTGTTTGCCAGAATGGTACAGATCAAACAGGCTCCCGATCCGAAGACGTTCATAGGGAGCGGCAAGCTTGCTGAACTTGCGGAGCTATGCCAAAACAATGATGTGGGGCTTGCGGTATTTGACACCGAGCTTTCACCGTCGCAGATAAGGAACATTGAAGATGGGCTGAAAAATGTTACGGTCATCGACCGTTCCATGCTCATACTCGATATATTCGCACTTCACGCCGTAAGCGGAGAGGGAAAGCTTCAGGTCGAGCTTGCACAACTCAGGTATACCGCGCCAAGACTTATCGGAAAAGGCACCGAGCTATCAAGACTCGGCGGAGGTATAGGTACACGAGGCCCCGGCGAATCAAAACTTGAGAGCGACCGCCGACACATAAAAAGACGCATAACCGCGCTTGAAAACGAGCTTGAGGCTCTTGAAAAAACGAGAAGGACGATGCGTGCTGCTCGGGATCGATCTGATATTCCCGAGATCGCCATAGTGGGTTACACAAATGCGGGAAAATCAACGCTTTTGAACAGACTCACGGATGCCGGAATACTTGCCGAGGATAAACTTTTTGCAACTTTGGATCCCACTACGCGAAAGCTTAAGCTTCCGTGCGGAGAAGAGGTGCTTTTGACCGATACCGTCGGATTTATCAGCCGTCTGCCGCACCATCTTGTCAAGGCATTCAAAAGTACGCTTGACGAGGCGGCACTTTCCGATATACTTATGATAGTTATCGACGCATCGGATGCGGAATATCGATCTCAGCTTGCCGTCACGCAAAGGACATTGAACGAGTTAGGAGCGCAAGGTAAACCTACGATTTACGTATTCAACAAATGCGATAGATTTGCCGAGGATCTTCCGTTGCTCCCCCCCGATACGGATAATTCACATACGGTGTATATTTCCGCGCTTACGGGTGAGGGGGTAGACAGCTTGCTTGCCGAGATCGAAAAAACAGTTCACGACGGCAAAAGATCTACTGAGTTTAAATTTCCGAACGCCAAAATAGGGGCTTTAAACACCCTTTATCGCAACGCCACGGTCAAGAATGTTGAATACGGCGACGAATACGTTACCGTTACCGCGATCACAGACGAAAAGATCAGAGGGATCCTTAAAGAATACGTTTCGGAGGTGCTTTGATGCCCGAAGAAAAATATATTACGCTCGGCGGCGAAGGCATTGCCGAGTATGAAGAGAAAAAATCGGTATTTATCGGTCATGCTATGCCTGTAAAGAACGAGCAGGACGCCGTATCTTGCATTAAAAAGATAAGACAGTCACACAGTGATGCGCGTCACAATGTGCACGCATTCTTGATAGGAAACGGTATAATAGCAAGGAGTACGGATGACGGAGAGCCGTCCGGTAGCGCAGGCGTACCGGTGCTTGAGGTTATCCGAAAGAGCGGGATCACGGATGCTTGTGTAGTCGTGACAAGATATTTCGGAGGTATACTCCTCGGAGCCGGCGGACTTGTAAGGGCGTATTCGGCTGCGGCAAAGGCGGCGATAGACAAGGCGGGTATCGTTACCTATGAAAGCTATACGGTTATGAAAATATCCTGCAATTACTCGGATTACCAGAAGCTTTTGCCCGAGCTTGCCAAGGTATCTGCCGTGACCGATGATACCGAATATTCCGATAATGTCACCGTGATCTTTGCGGTAAGGGATATGTATGCGTCGCCGCTTACGGAAAAAGTGCGTGAGATGAGCGCGGGAAAGATTTCCCCGGAAATTATCGGTAAAAGGTACGATTGCAGATAACTTACTAAAATTCAAAAGGTACCGACGCATTTTAGTGCGGCAGTGCCTTTTTTTCTTTAAATATTTCTTCAAATAATGTCACAAAAAAGTATTTTTCGCATTTTTGGCGTATATTTAAGACGATAACTGAAAATAATACTGTTTACGGTTGCTTTTTTATCAAGTAATGCATTTCAGTTGCACAAATTTTGAAACGGGAGATGAACTTATGACGGAAAACATCAGAGATATTTTTCTTGAACGTGAAAAAAAGATCCTTTCAAAATACGCTTTTTTAACTGCAAATACAAAAGGCAGGGATCATCCCTACAAGCCTTGTACCATCAGAACTGAATTTCAACGTGACCGTGACAAAATAACCCATTCCGAGTCATTCAGGCGCCTTATGAACAAGACACAGGTCTTTTTAGCTCCGGTGGGCGATCATTACAGGACTCGTTTGACACACACCCTTGAGGTAACGCAGATAGCTCGAATCATTGCCAGAGCACTCAGTCTCAACGAGGATCTTTGTGAAGCTGCGGCGTTGGGGCACGATATAGGACACACCCCATTCGGACACGCGGGAGAAGATGCCATGCGTATGTGTTACGATCCTAATTTTGCACATTATGCGCAGAGCTTGAGGGTCGTGGAAAAACTTGAAAACGGCGGCAAGGGACTCAATCTTACGTGGGAAGTACGCGATGCGATATTCAATCATACGGGCAAGATGATGGCATCCACCCTTGAGGGCGTTATCGTAAAATATGCTGACAGAATAGCGTACATAAATCACGATATAGACGATGCCTGCCGCGCGGGGATCCTGACGCTTGATGATATTCCGGCAAATCTTCGCAAGGTGCTCGGGGAGACACATTCGCAGAGGATAAATACGCTGGTCCATTCGGTCATTACGGCAAGCGACGGCAAGCCAAGCATTACTATGACCGAAGAGATCGGTGAGGCTATGAATGAGCTGAGAGATTTTCTGTTTGAAAACGTATATTATAATCCTATTGCAAAAGCGCAGGAGAACAAGGCAAAGGAGCTTGTTATAAGGTTGTTTGAATATTATGTCAAGTACCCCGAAAAGATGCCCGAGCTTTACTACCGTAACACTCAGACGGAGCCGGTCGAGCGATGCGTTTGCGATTATGTCTCGGGAATGACGGACAGATATGCAATAGAGCTGTACAAGGACTTGTTCGTGCCCGAGGTATGGAGGGGAAAATGCTGATACCTCGTGAAGTGATAGATGAGATCCTGTACAGGACCGATATCGAAGAGATAATCGGATCTTATGTGCATCTCAAAAGATCCGGATCGGGATATGTCGGCCTTTGCCCGTTTCACAGTGAAAAAACGCCGTCGTTCTCTGTAAATACCAAGGATAAATTCTTCTACTGCTTCGGTTGCGGAGCCGGCGGAGATGTTATAACATTCATTATGAGAGCGGAAAATCTTGACTACGTCAGCGCCGTAGAATTTCTTGCCGAAAAAGCGGGAATAACAATCAATAGTGAGCGATATGCAAGTGCTGAAAACGGAGGTGTGCCGCGCAAGCGCGTCCTCGATATGAATCTTGAGGCGGCAAAATTTTTCAGACAGCAGCTTTTTGATCCCGTGATCGGTGCCGAAGCTATGCGTTATCTTGCAGACGAAAGACGGCTCTCTTCGTCAATTATCAAGCACTTCGGACTTGGTTTTTCGCCTAACGGATTTGGTGCTCTGACGGATCATATGACGAAAGCGGGTTTTATGGCTGAAGAATTGCGGACGGGATTTCTTTGCGGTGTAAGCCAAAAAAACGGCAAGCCGTATGATTATTTCAGAAATCGAGTAATTTTTCCCATTATAGATACGCGCGGTGATATAGTTGCTTTCGGCGGCAGAGTTATGGATGATTCAAAGCCGAAATATCTCAACACATCGGATACTCCCGCCTTTAAAAAGAGTAAAAACTTGTTTGCGCTGAATTATGCAAGACATCATTGTGCGGAAGAGTTGATACTTTGCGAAGGGTATATGGATGTTATAGCACTTCACTCTGCCGGATTCGAAAATGCGGTCGCAACGCTCGGAACCTCCATAACGCCCGAGCACGCTCGCATTATGGCGAAATATACAAAAAAAGTGATTATTTCTTACGACAGTGATGAAGCGGGTCGTACTGCCGCCGATAAAGCTATGCGGCTTCTCGGCGAGGTCGGACTTGATGTAAGAATACTTCAGGTAACGGACGCAAAGGATCCCGACGAATATATTAAAAAATTCGGAAGAGACAGATTCAAAAATCTGCTCTCGGGAAGTAAAACGGGATTTGAGTACAAAATGAACACCATACTCGCTAAATACGACATAAGCTCATCCGAGCAACTAATCAAAGCCTCGAGCGCACTTTGCTCTGTAATTGCGGGAACAGCTTCAGGTGTTGAAAGGGAAGTTTATATATCGATCGTTGCGGATAAATTGGGGCTCTCCAAGGACTCGCTGAAAAATGATGTCGAAAGGATACGTTATGCTTTCAAGCGCGAAAAGGCGATAAAAGAAGGACAACAAGCGCAGATTTCGGCTATGAATGTGGGTGACCGTGTTAATCCGGATGCCGCCAAAAATATTCGTGCGGCGGCGGCGGAAGAGGCGATCTTGGGTATGATGCTGATCTATCCGGAATACAGAAAGGCGGCTTGTGCCGACAGCGCACTTTTGAACGGATCCGATTTTGTTACCGAATTCGGCAAGCGTTGCTTTCAGGCAATATGCGAGCTTGAAGCGTCAGAGGGCGGATTTTCATTCTCGCTCCTTGCCGAAAAATTCAATGTTGAGGAAATGGGGCGCATAACTCAGATGGAACAAAAAAGGCGCAGCGTCACAAGAAATGACAACGAGGTCTTTCAAGCCAATATAAGCACACTGAAATCCGAGAGCTCGTCCGATGACTCCGATTGGCTTTCAAGTTTAAAAAAGCAGCAGGATATAGCAAGATCAAAAAGAAAAAATAATTGAAATACCAAGAATACGGGCAATTACCGTACATATACAAGGAAGGAAAAGAAATGTTAGAAAACAAAAACAACAACCTCGATCTGATCGAAGCAGAAGATACCAATAAAGAAAATGAGGCTCCCGGCTTTGATAAGCGCTTCCAATCTCCCGAGGCGGCGGCACTTGCCGATGCGAAAGCGGACGCCGAGGCTGAGCTCGAAGATGAATTTGACGACGACCCTGAATTTGATTACGGCGAATCGGCATCATCCGACAAAAAAACTGTAAAGGACAGGGGTCTGCGCCCCGATGAGATGGAATCGGATCTTGACGACGGATTTTCTCTCGGCAGATACAGCACTTATGTCGGTGACTCCGTCGATGACGGTGATATAAGCGTTTCCGGTGTCAGCGGAGACGATGTAAGCGAATTTGAGCAGATCGCAAAAGATGTTGACCGTTTCGGTAACGGTGAGAATATGGAACGTCTTCTTGAGCACGAGGGAATTCTCATAGATGACCCCGTCCGTATGTACCTCAAGGAGATAGGACGTGTTCCGTTGCTGAATTCAGAAGAAGAGAAGGAACTCGCTGAACGGATGGCTAACGGAGACGATGAAGCTAAAATGAAGCTGGTTGAGGCAAACCTTCGACTTGTCGTAAGTATTGCAAAGCGTTACGTCGGTAAGGGAATGTTCTTCCTTGACTTGATCCAAGAGGGTAACCTCGGACTTATGAAAGCGGTAGATAAGTTTGACTACACGAAAGGTTATAAATTCTCTACGTATGCGACCTGGTGGATACGTCAGGCGATCACAAGAGCTATCGCAGATCAGGCAAGAACTATAAGAATTCCCGTTCATATGGTGGAGACCATTCATAAGGTATCCAGATATTCACGTCAGATGTTGCAGGAGCTCGGACGAGAGGCGACCGCAGAAGAGATCGGCGAGAAGATGAATATGAGCGCCGAAAAAGTAAGAGAAATTATGAAGATCGCGCAGGACCCGGTTTCTATCGAAACTCCCATCGGTGAGGAAGAGGACAGTCGCCTCGGAGATTTTATTCCGGATGAAGACACCCCCGCTCCCTCTGAGGCTGCGGCTACGACCATGCTTCGCGAGGTCATTGAAAGGGAGCTCCATACGCTTACCCCACGTGAGGAGCACGTTATAAAGCTTCGTTTCGGACTTTACGACGGAAGAACTCGCACGCTTGAAGAGGTGGGCAAGGAATTTGATATTACAAGAGAGAGAATACGTCAGATAGAGGCGAAGGCTCTCAGAAAGCTTCGCCATCCGAGCAGAGCGCGTCACCTCAAAGGCTTTCTTGATTAAAAGTTAAAAAACATTGTATAAATGGAAAATTTTTAACATAATGCTATTCGCAAAATTATTTCAGATCACGTTGGATCATACCGTTTGGGGATGATTGAGCTGTCAAATTATACAATTTTTAACCCTGCTAAATGTTAAAAACACACACAAGAAACGGCGGTTTTGACTAATCCATACCGCGTTTTTTGTGCATAATATACTTTGATTATAAACGTACTGTTAATTTCGAAACACTTTTCACAGTACCGTCAGAAAAATAACGCTTTATCACCCTTGACATATTTAATAAAAAGGTGTACAATATATATATTGCTCGGTATGCGCTGATCCCGCATACGTTATTTAACCAGGAGGATTTATGAAAAAAAGATTATTAGCATTAGTTCTTTGTCTAGTGATGATGTTGCCTACCGTTCTGTTGACCGGTTGTGCAAAAGAAAATAGTGTCGAGGACGATATGGAGAGTCCGCGACCCACAAAGTCATACGTTATGTACGTTATCGCCGAGGAAGGCATGGATGAAGAACAGGCTGACGCGGTAGAAGCTGCCATAAATAAGATACTCAAGTCAAAGTACAAGACAAGACTCGATATAAGATATGTTCCCGAGGATGAGTACTATACAAAACTCGAAGCGGAGATCAAAGCCATGAGAGAAGCGCAGGCTGCTTCTGATGAAGAAGAGACCGAGCCCGTTGAGGGAGACGAGGTCGTTACCGAAGAAGAAACGGTAATCAATGAGAACGGATTCCTTGAGTACAAATATCCCGCATTCGAAGAACATCAGGTAGATATCTTCTTCCTTGGCGGATTTGATAAATACAAGGAATATATCGAAAACGGTTGGCTTTGCGCTATTGACAGCGAGCTTGAGATCGGTTCCAACAAGAAGCTTGATGACTACATAAACTATCAGGTGCTTTCGGCTATGACCATCGTTGACGGTCAGAAATATGCTGTACCTAACAACAGAGTTATGGGCGAGTATACATATCTTCTCCTTCGTAAGGATCTGATGGATAAGTACTACTACGGCGTTTCCGATATCAATTCGATAACGGACGCAAAGGAATTTCTCGAGGACGTTCAGGCGTACGAGAAAGATTACGATCCTATCGCTTACGACAGTTACAGAGATCCCACTCTTGTTCACTATTGGAGCATTGATCCTACCACATTAAAGTATGATTCGAGCAAATTCTCGATAATCGGTAACGTTTTCTCAAACGATTGCACATACAACTTCGTTAAGGGTAAAGAAGGTAAGATACAGGGCGAAACGAGCAGACAGATAGCGTTCGCTTCCTTGTTTACCAAGTCTGATTATCAGGCTCAGATGCTGGCGCTCAAATACTATGATTGCTATAATTTCTATGCTGAGGAAAATTCCCAAAAGAACTTCGCGCTCTCAGTTGTAAAGGGTGACGCCGCACTTGCGGATGAATATTCCGATGAATATTATGTAAAAATTATCGATTACCCGAGAGCTACGACCGAGGATATATTCGGATCGATGTTCGCTGTATGTGAGTGGGGCGGAGAAGCGCGTGATGATATCAACAGAGTTATGGAGATCATAACATATCTTAACACCAACTCCGACTTCAGAAACCTGCTTCAGTACGGTATAGAAAATGTAAACTACACGCTTAACGCTGACGGAACCATTAAACGTACTGCGAAGAACAAGTACTTTATGGATATCAATAAAACGGGTAACGTATTTGTTGCTTATCCCGAGGAGGGAATGTCCGCCGATGCTTGGGAATACGGCAAAAAGCAGATCAAGGATATGAAGATCGATTGCTTGTTAGGCTTTGACTTTGCAGCTGAGGTGGATGATATCAGCATGGTTAATGTTAAAGCGATCAAGGCGATGCTCGATGAATCGGAAAAGGTTGCAAAAGAGCTTGAAGCTATAACTTCATACGAGGAGTACAAGGCTAAGTTGGAAGAATACACTACTCGTTACGCGACCAGCAAGTCCGATATCAGAAAATACATTAATGTTAACGCCGCAGTAGAAGGAGAGCCTTCTTACCCCGTAGCTTTGTATAAGAGCTGGCTTGAGATCAAGGGATTGATAGTCGATAATTCATAACAATTCATAAAGAATAAAGATAAAGATAAAGATAAAGATAATCCCCCTTAAGACATATCATAAAGCTTGAACCTTATGAAAATGTTTTAAGGGGGCTTTTATCTCTCAAAAAAGCACGGTGCCGAGTCAAATAAAATGCAGAGATCTTAAAGTCCCTGCATTTTGTATTTTGTTGATTTATTTGTTATCTTTGCGGTTATTGCTTTTTTTATTTTTGACCTTTTATCATAAGCTCTATCGCTTTTATCGCAACCTGGATTGCCGTGTCTGTATCATGGCTTTGATTGTCGTTTGTGTCGAGCTTTGCGTCAAATCTTTCTTGATTCCACACGACATGAAATACCGATCCGCATTTAACACCGAGAGCGGATGCTGCAACAAACAAAGCGGCGGATTCCATTTCACTTGCAAGTACACCGAGTTTCTTCCAAGCCTCCCACTTGTTGAAAAGATCGTATGATACGGGCATTCTTGCGGGCGAGTGCTGACCGTAAAAAGAGTCTTTGCACTGTACGATGCCCACGTGAGTATCCTCCTTTAGCCCAAGCTCTTCACTTGCTCGTACAAGCGAGGACAAAACGTCATAAGACGGAACGGCAGGGAACTCCAAAGGAGCATACTCTCTGCTCGTGCCTTCAAATCTGATAGCACCCGTAGCTATCACGGTGTCTCCGGATTTTACATCAAGGGATATTCCGCCGCAGGTGCCGATACGTATGAATGTATCCGCTCCGCAGGCGGTGAGCTCCTCTATTGCTATGGAAGCGGAAGGACCGCCTATTCCGGTAGAGCAAACGGTTACGAGCTCTCCGCATATGTAAC
>CAYYND010000065.1:0-9314 GCA_964472845.1 uncultured Lachnospiraceae bacterium
CTCTTCCGATTTCAGCGCTCGCGCTGAAATATACTTCGTTCTCTTTTGGGCTTTTACCCAAAAGTTTTGTCGAGTGACAAGAAATGGACAAAAAGAGATAAATAATTTTAGTCAGCATATAGAAATAAAAACAGACTAAATTCCATAGCCACTTTTTCTTTTGGCACAAGAGGCGCAAAATGAAATATTAAATAGAAAACGCCGAAAGCGGGGCACTGCCCCGAACCCCGGCCGCTTTTT
This sequence comes from uncultured Lachnospiraceae bacterium, assembly GCA_964472845.1. Taxonomy (GTDB): domain Bacteria; phylum Bacillota; class Clostridia; order Oscillospirales; family CAG-272; genus HGM12650. Next base: position 241 of record CAYYND010000065.1, read on the forward strand.
GAAAAAAGCGACGCAAAAACTTTAAAAAAGAAAACGCCGTCGAGGGTTTCGCCGCCTGCGGGCGGCGACGAGGACTGCGCTGCCCCGACCGCGCTCGAAGAGCGCTTGCAAGCTTTTGAAAAGGCTTGACCGAAACTTCAAAAGAAAGACGGTGTGCCGTCGTCACGGCGGGCGAAACTTAAAAGAAAGACGGTGTGCCGTCGTCACGGCGGGCGAAACTTAAAAGAAAGACGATGCGCCGATGTCACGGTGGGCGAAAAATTCAAAAAAAAAAAAAAAAAAACAACACAAGAGCAGAACTCCGTGTTGCTTCTTACTGCGGCACTAGGATTCGAACCTAGGTAATGACGGAGTCAGAGTCCGTTGCCTTACCGCTTGGCGATGCCGCAATATATCATAAGTATTCTCATTCAGAACAGAGTTATTATACCAAAACTTTTTTGATTTGTCAATACCTGTTTCCAAAGTTTTTTGCTTTTTTTGCGTTTTTTTGATCCGCGGCTCGAGCATCCCCACTTTGAACCTTAAAATCTTGCCAACCCGGAGATTTTTTCACTCAAGGTCGGCAAGGATCTTTTATTTCTGCTCGGTCGGATTATGCCCCGAACAGCTTATTTTTCGTAGGTACTGTCTCCGCTCGTAAGCGTTGCAACAGCGTTTTCCGAAAAGTACTTCAAGGGATCGACTTCAACACCCGCGACCGTCATTTCAAAATGAAGGTGCGGTTCGTGTGCGATCTCTACCATAGCGGAATCTCCGACCGCGCCCACCAGCTGACCTTCCTTAACGCTTGCGCCCTTTTCGATACCGTCGGCAAGAGTCTTTGCCAAATTCTTATAGATCGTGCAAGCGTCACCTGAATGAGATACAGCTACACAGTATCCCATAAGAACATCTTCCCATACCTTTTCGACCTTACCGTCAGCGGCGGCGTAAACAGGTGCGCCCTCGGTAGTATTGATATCAATGCCGAGATGAACGCGATAATCCTTCATCGTTGTCGAATAGACCTGAACCTCGGGATCGTGCTTTGACGAAAGCACGCCGGTCGCGGGAAGTGTAAACGTGGGGATCTTATCGGATACATCGATCGACGGCTCTTTGTCGGGATCTGCCGAAGCAGAACCGGCATTTGTGTCGGATGTGTCCGGAGTCGTTGCGCTTCCCGTATCCGTAAGGGTATCATCGGGGAACTTGTCTTTGTTCGCTCTGTTTGCCGCTACCGTTATGGCAATTATGGCGCTTGCAACGATTATGACGGTTACAACCGTAACAAGTGCCGATCGACTGATACGGAGCGAGCACATCTTCTGATAAAATTTGGAATCCTTGAATTTATTTGACATAATTACGTCTCCTTTGCAAAATTTCTTTTGTTTTCCGATAATATTTTTTGCCCGCAAGCAGAGATTTATACAGGTATTTTCAATTATTTTAACCTTTTGCACGAAACGCAACAAAAAAGGTGCCAAAACCCTCACCGAATTATTGGCACCTCTGTCGATAGTATACCGTAACGACCCTCAAGTCGTTCTCTTATCCGTTGTTGTCTCCTCCGAAATATCTTTCATAGTAAAAGAGATACTGCTGTGCTATGCCCGCATAAGCCCCGAGCGATGTCGGGTCGAATCCCTTTTCAAAATATTTTTCCATAACACGCCTGATCCAAACATCGATCGGAAAGGCGTCGTATCTTTCAAATCCGAATAAAAGCGAGCAAGCGGCGACCTTGGGCCCTATGCCCTTGACCGTCATAAGCTCCTCTGCCGCACCTTTCGTGCCGTCATAAGCGCGTATAGAGTCAAAATCGATCGTTCCGTCAGCCACTTTTGAGGCGGCATCGTATATGTATTTTGCCCGAAATCCCGTGCGAAGCTCCGAGAGGACATCGACACCCGCTGACTTGACAGCCTCGGCACTCGGAAAGGCATAACAACCGTCAGTCATAATTTCCGAAAGATGTCCCCTCATATTCGAGATATCTATATTCTCGCCAAGCCTTTTTGACATAGAGGCGACTATCTTCTTTATCCTCGGTATGTTATTGTTTTGCGAAATAATAAATGAACAGACCGTCTCCCACGGCTCTTGCGAAAGGATACGGAGTCCGCCGCCGCAGCTCACGGCATTTTGAAGCACCGGCTTGTCCGATCTTGATACGATATCACGTTTTATGGCATCATAGTCCATATGAAGCCCGAGATAATGTCTCCAAAGATCGCAATATTCCCTTTCCGTGGCGTTGTATATGTAAAGCGTATCCCCGTCATTTGCAAACGATACCGCTCTTCCGTACGCCACTCCGGCAAATTCTCGCTCGTGGCGTGTGCCCTCGACCGGGTCAAATCTGAACGCCTGACCGCAATCAAAGGTCGCGCCGACATCAAGCTCTCCGGCATCCGAGACCTTTATGAAATGCAAGCTGCCGTCCGTATATTCCTTTATTCTTTCCTTTTGCAATGTTGTGTTCAAGAATATTATCTCCCTTCTCCGAATATTTACTTTTTATTCTTGAATGATATCCAATCTTGTATTATAATATATTATACACAAAAACACATTCAAAATCAATAGCCGAAAGGCATCTACCCGATAAAAGCGAAACGGAGTAATAAATAAATGGAACAGATATATACCATTCCCGTCAATGAAGCGTTCGACAAAAGTGCGGCAGACCACGCCTGCGGCTGCCCTCTCTGCACGATCAGACGCAAGTTTGAGGACAATGAGCTTGAGCTCATCCTCGGTGCTTCGATGATGGAACCCGATGTGAGAATTATGACGAACAAGGAAGGCTTTTGCCGTACTCATTATGACCTTATGTTTACTCGCAAGAACCGTCTCGGAATGGCACTGACACTCGAAAGCCACCTTGACGAGCTCCGCGGCGAGATCGAGGACGGAAAGCTCGCGGCCACTATGGGACAAGCCGGCGGCGCGGCGAAAAAGCGTCTTGCCGAGCTTGATTCATCCTGCTACATATGCCGCCGAATCGACTACCACTTCGATCACGTGCTTGATACGACCGTCCTGCTCTGGGACACGGACGACGGATTTAAAGCCAAGCTCGGTGCTCAGCCGTATTTTTGCCTCCCCCATTACAGACTATTGCTTGAATACGGCAAGAAAAAGCTGAACAAAAAGCAATATGCCGATTTTGCCAAAGCCTGTGCGGACGTAGTTCTGCCGTATTTTGACGAGCTTCGCAATGATATCAGCTGGTTCTGCAAAAAATTCGATTACAGGTATACGGACGAACCTTGGTACAACTCAAAGGATGCGGTCGAAAGAGCTATGGCATTTTTGCGCGGAGACCTTCATTCCAAGCCAAGCGACAAAAAGCTTTGATCGCAAGACACGTAAAATCACGCATTATCACACATTCAAAACATTATAAGGAAGTAATTCAAAATGATAGATCTGCTTGACCTGCACAAAATGTTCATCCTCCGTCATCTCAAAGAGGGTGACACTGCCGTTGACTTTACTATGGGAAACGGACACGACACGGAATTTCTCTCAAAGACGGTAGGTGCCGAGGGAAAGGTATATGCGTTTGATATTCAGGACCTCGCAATTCAGCGCACGAAGGAAAACCTGAAAAACGCGGGATGCCCCGAAAATTACGAGCTTATCCAAAGCTCGCATCACTTAGTCCTCGATTATGTGAAAGAACCGATAAAAGCGGGAATGTTCAATCTCGGATATCTTCCGGGAGGAGACAAGAGCATCACCACAATGAGAGAGACCACCATGCCCGCCATAAAAGCCGCGCTCGAGCTTCTCGGCAAGGATGCCATACTTATGATAGCGGTCTATCCCGGTCACGCCGAGGGAGACGCCGAGGGCAAAATGATAGACGAATATCTCTCGACCCTCAGCCGTTTCGTATATTGCATAACAAAGATCCAAATAATAAATTCTCCCTCATCGCCATATTTCTTTATGGTAGAAACAAAATAAAAAGAACAGAAAATATGAGATCAACAACACACACACATCTTAAAACAACAATTCTCTGTGCTCTGCTTGCTTCGGCATCGATACTGTGCGCATCTTGCTCATCAAAGCAGGATGATGACATAACGCTCCCACCGGACATATCGATAAACGGAACTGTGGATCCGTATGAAACGGACGCCTCAAGCGAAAAAGAGACCTCCTCCGGCACATCCAAGCTCCCGACGGAATATGAGTACCGTTCCGATATATCAAAATATCTCGATTATATCACTCTCAAAAACGCCGATGCAAAAAAATATCTCAAACTCGTAAACAAGACGCACACGGTCGGAAGCGACTATGCACCCGAGAAGGACGAAAAGCTGGATACTTCGGTCACTCTTTACGGCAAAGATGTATATCTTGAAGAATACACCGCCAAAGCGGCTTATGCTATGATCGCCGAGATGAGAGCTTACGGATTTAGCAATGTATATATAACGAGCGGACTTCGTTCATATAAAAATCAATCCTCGCTTTACTATACCTATTTTAATAATGAAAAGCTCAAGCACCCGACCTGGACGGACGAGCAGATAAAAGCCGAGGTGCTGACCTACTCTGCATATCCCGGCACGAGCGAGCACCAATCGGGGCTTTGCCTTGACCTTTTCATTTCTCCGGGAATGACCGAGCTTGTCAATTACGGCAGTGAAACGAGCAATCCGAACGATATAGGATTTGCCGAAAGCGACGAATACAAGTGGCTTTGCGAGAACGCACACAAATTCGGATTTATCCTGCGTTTCGGAAAGGACAAGGTAGATCTCACAGGCTATTCTTACGAGTCGTGGCATTTCCGCTTCGTCGGACGGGAAACGGCGGCTAAGATATACGCCTCGGGTCAGTGCCTTGAGGAATATCTCGGAGAGGTCGATTAGACCGTTTCGGCTAAATACAATATAATGCAGAAAGAAGGATAATTATGGGAACTCTTATACAATATTGCACGGAAGCATCAAAATTTGACGGAGCCTTTGCTTGGCAGGCGGCGGGTATGGGATATGTCATCGTCACCGAGAACCGTCACTTGATAGTTATTGACGGTGGAAACAAAGAAGACGCGGAAGGCTTTTTGTGCCTGCTCGAAAGGATCGCAGGCGGCAAGCCGCACATAGATCTTTGGATAATAACGCATCCGCACGTTGATCATTTTGCGGCGCTTTGGACTATTTCAGGCTCATCGGAATATTCCGACCGCTTGACGGTAGACAGGCTCTGCTATTGCATTCCGTCGGAGTTTAACTTCACAAGGAGAGGAGAGCCTTGCAGCTGTCAGCGCGATATTGACCGAATTGCAACCATAGCACCGAGTCTCGGTTGTCTTGAATGCCGTCCCGCGGCGGGTGACAGGCTCGACATCGACGGCACCATGATAGATTTTCTCTATACATATGAAAATGCCGTCACTTTGGCGGACCCCAACGAGCTCTCGCTGATATTTACCGTGACGGGCAAGCACAGAAAAGCTATGTTTGTCGGCGACTCTTACCCTGCGGGGCTTGAGGTCGCTTACCGCACCTACAAGGATACGCCCAAGATATTGAAGTCCGACATATTGCAGGTCGCACATCACGGACTCAACGGCGGTCACACTATGTTCTACAAGCTGGTAGATGCCGACGTGGCGTTAGTTCCCATATCTCGCTCGGGTGACCGTGCGATGAATTTGCCCGAGGAAAACATCGCGCATCACAACCTGTATGCAGAAAGACGCGCCGCGTCCGTTATCAAAGCCTTTTGCGGCACCTCTGCATTGGAGCTTTGATACTTATCGCGGAGCCCGGTCTCCGACACGCGCTCACTTCTTGAATACGCAATCAAATACAAACCGCACATACGAGTCTTTTAATGCGCTCCCGTCTGCTTTGCAGACAGCACATTATTTCAGCTCGAATGTGCGGTTTTGTTTTATATTTATTTTGTAGGCACTGCCTATATCTTTCTTCCCGACGCGATCTCAAAATGATACTTTACGATACCGAGATCGATCTTTGTATAAAATCCAACTCCCGACCTCGCGGTTACTTTGCCGCCGTCATAGATGAACTTGAATTTTTGCTGATTCATCGCAGTCGGAGCAAGCAATGCCGCCTCAACTCCCGCTCTGAACCATTCCGGAGAATTGGCTCCGATGTTGCTGACCTCTTCTGCGGTCTTTACCGTATGCGCTACGCCCAGCGTTTTTCCGTAACCCAAAGAGATCACGACGGTGAGCTTTTCTCCTTTATCGACCTTAAAGGCGCTCGGTATCTTCTTGTACATCATTGCAACCCAGCAGGTATTTAAACCGAGCTGTTGCGCCTTGAGCACGATCCGCTCTCCGTAATAGCCGCACAGCTCATCGAGCTTATCGCTCTTTTTTCCGACCAAAACGATGTAATTGCTGACGCCGCTGAATTTGCCGTAATGCGCCATAAAGCTGTCGAATGCCTTCGGCTCATACGTAACAAGCTGAATGTGCAGGTCTCCTTCCCTGTTGCAAGCTTCGATCTCATCCCGAAGCTCGGAGATGATCGCGGCATCGATCTTCTTGTCCGTATATTGGCGGACACTGTGTCTTTTTTTGATTGCTTCCATAAGTTCCATAGCATTATTCCTTTCCGCTTCGATCGGGCAGATGCTCCATAAATTCCTTGGCATGGGTAAGCATTTCTATAAGGTCGCTTATAGCCTCGTGGTCTGCGTCAAAATAATAATAATTTTTAGTACCCTCTCGACGCACCTTTACGAGCCCCGCATCCTTAAGTATTCTGAGATGATGAGATACGGCGGGACGCGAAAGATTCGTTTTTTCGGTAATGGCGCCGACTCTCACGCCGTTGCACTCCCCCATCTGCATCATGGTCAAGATGAGGTGCTGACGATTCTCATCGCCGAGTGCTGAAAGTATGTCTCGACACTGCCGAAATTCCTCTGCCAATGTTTTTATGTCCTTCAAGCTATCACACCCTTCGTTTATTTGTTTGAACCATACTAAATTGTATCATATTTTTTCATAAAATGATCAATGAGAAAGAAAATCAAGATATATAAAATGGCGGCGTTCTCTGATGTCAATATTAAAAAACGGGCTGTCAAATCAAGACAGCCCTCCGTAAGGCGGATAAAACTTCCGCTCGGTCATCTGCGAAAATACACGGAATCTAAATCCTTCACACGCGCCGACCGCATAAGTCTTATTTTATCTTTTTGCCATCCGAAAAAGCCTTGCCGACCTGTTCACCAAAGCCCCAATATGCGTGGGTCACACCGTCATACATTATCGGATCAAGCCTTTTTGCATCGATCTTGCCGTTTTCATCAATGATGCTCTCCTCTGCCGAGATATTCACGATCTCGCCGACGCAGATGCCGTCCTCATTGAATTTGACAAGCCTGCACTCTAATGTCATAGGCAATTCATCTATAATGGGAGCGTTGACAAAATTGCTCCTTGTTGCGTGAAAGCCCGCGCGCGCAAATTTGTCGGTCACATCGTTCGCTGATACTATACCGACGTAGTCACAGGGCACAACGGTGCTCGCCGTAGCAAAGCTTACGGTGAAGGCGCCGCTCTTTTTAATGTTCTCCGTGGTCTTGTGGTCGTGCGAAAGGCAGATCATCACCTGATTCGTATCATAGACACCGCCCCACGCCGCATTCATCACGTTCGGATCTCCGTTTTCATCATATGTGCCTATCATAAGCACCGGCATCGGATAAAGCCATGTCTTGGCTCCAAAATTCTTACGCATAATCATTTCCTCTTTCGTTTCATTACCATTATACAAAATATATGCAGAGTCCTTCTTGAGATATCGCGATCAACAAAACCTTTACGACCTGCATCCGTATTCGTCAAACAGCCTTTCGAGTATATCTTTAGCCATCAGGATATCCGCTATCTGCTTTTCACCGCTGATCTCACGCTCTATCGTTATCGCGCCGTCGTAACCTATCTCCTTAAGACGCTTGATAAAGAGCGGATAATTCACAAGCCCCTCGCCCATCGGTCTTTCCCTGCCAAGGCTCTTGCCGTTGGTAGGATACTCGCCGTCCTTGCCGTGAATACCTCTTACATATTTCCCGAACACTCTCAAGGAATCGACGGGGTTCGCCTTGCCGTACATAAGCAGATTTGCGGGATCGAGATTTATTCCGAGGTTTCCCGTTCCGACATCCTCAATAAGACGCAAAAGCGTGATAGGCGTCTCCTGACCCGTTTCAAACAGAAAATACTGACCCCTTGCAAGAAGGTTCGACGCGATATACCGCACACAAGCGACCACCTCGTGGTATTCGGTCGTGCAAGGATTTTCGGGAATAAAGCCCGCGTGTGTGATGACGTCGGTAATACCGAGCTTGTCTGCAAACTTTGCGCCCTCAAGGATCATATTCATACGGTGATTACGGTACTCGCGCGGAACTATGCCGAGCGTAAGGGGTCCCTCGTAGAAATTCCACACCGCGGGTCTGTGCCATCCGCACCAAAATCCCGTCGCGGTCACATCGTACTCTTTCAGTGCCGCAAGAGTCCTCTCGGCATACTCATCGGTAAAAAATGCGTCGTTCCAGCATTTGAGCTGGCAGTTATCCATACCAAGCTCTCTTACCTTTTTTATATTATTTTCAACGTCCTTATTGATCGGGGTCAATACGCCAACTCTCATATCAATCGTATTCCTTTCACATATATATGACATTAAGACAGTCAGCGGCTGTCTCATCGCTATTGATTATATCTTATTTTGTTTTCTTTGTCAATATTTTCATCAAAAAACAAAAAAATATCGAAAAAACACAAAAAAGGTGTTGACAAACGCAGATCGATATTGTATAATATAAGTGTACCAAAAAGGTATACATTAAGAAGCAAGGATCGGTGAAAATCCATGAGGATAACACAGGAAGCCGACTATGCTATGCGCATAACGTGCGTTCTCGCTGAGGCTGAGATAGGATCTAACAGTAACGAGCGCGCAGGAAGCAAGATCGGCGCGACCGAGATCTCCGAAATCGCCAAGATACCGCCGAGATTTACGTTGAGCATTTTAAGAAAAATGGTTATGAGCGGCATCGTCATTTCATAT
>CAYYND010000066.1:0-8865 GCA_964472845.1 uncultured Lachnospiraceae bacterium
TATGGTATAATACACGCAGTAAGTTGCTTTGCAACTTTGCGGGCTCCGCCCTTTGCGCACCCCGTGCGCCCTGCGTAATTGACGGCTGCGTAAAAATGCCCTTGCAAGCAAGCATTTTTACTTATGGTATAATACACGCAGTAAATATGCTTTTTAAAGGAGTTTATGTGCATATGGATATTATCGGCAAAAACAAGAGCCGCGAGAACGACGGTTACAATATCACACGGGCTGATTTTGATTGCCCCACGGCAAAATTCAGATCGTATGTTTTTATGAATATCGATTCCCTGCCTCTTACTCACGGCTACGTCGAAGGCTTTCTGAAGATGTGTTGCGAAAACAAGATAGGCGGCGTAATTCCGAGACTTGCTCCGAGCATTGAAGGAACCGACGAGGAGAAGATACAAAAGCTTATACACGCATACTCAAGACTTCTCGCACAGGCAGAGGAACTCGGCATCACGGTAGCCTTCAACCTTGAAAAATTCATCGAGAAATATGTTGTAAAAAAGCTTGCCGATAGCGGCACAGGCATCGGAACACGTGTCCTCCACCGAGATGATTATCACTGTTCTCAAAACGAAAGTGTAAATATCAAGCTTGCCGATGGAAACGTACTCGCCGTAATAGCCTACTCTCATGACAGCTCGGAGATCAAAGATCTTTCATCCTTCATAGCGGACGGACGGATAAAATGGCAGGCCGAACCCGGCAACTGGGTCATTGAACAGTACATATGCAAGACAGACAGCCGCACCGGAACCGCGGATTACCTTAGTTACACAGCATCAAAAAAGATGATAGAACACAGCTACGAGCTCTTTTCCGATGTATTTGATGAGCATCCCGCCGTCATCTCGTCTATATACTACAACGACATATGCTTTAATGCTCATAACCGTGCCAATTGGACAGAATCATTCAATGAAGTATTTGAAAAACAATACGGCTTTGACCCCTCGCCGCACTATTCTGCCCTGTATCATAAGCTCAACAACGACGAAACGCACATAAAAGCACTTATGATAGACTGCCGCTCAAAAATGCTGAAGAACGGTATTTTAAAGGCTCTCTCCGATTTCGCGGGAGCAAAAAAATTACGCCTCAAATGTGTGCTGACCGAGCCAAAGCTCTCCGCTTGCTCCTTTATCACGGGCGACGCACTGCTCGATAACTCCTTTTCACCTTGCGCGTTACTTGACAGATCCTACCTTTACGGAGTAAATTCCATCAAGCTCGCGGCAAGCTCCGCATATAACTTCAATCACGAGCGTATACACTGCGAGATGTTCAGAGACTACGCAAGCATAAACAAGGATATAGTTATGCGTGAAACTATGAACGCATTTTCGAGAGGTGCGAATTCAATTATGCTTCATCTTGCAAACGATAAAGCCGAGCTCGATCCGAGGACCGATACGGAATACTGCAACTTTATAGCAAGAGTCCAGGCGCTTCTGCACGGCGGAAGCCACGTGACCGATATTGCTATGCTGTATCCGATATATTCGCTCCACTCGAAGCTTTATCTGTATCAAGACTCATCAGACGGATTTGAATATCCCGACACACCCGTAGACACCGATTATATGACCCTGCTCAACAGCCTGTCTATTTACGCGGGACACGACCTGACTATTCTCCACCCGGAGACACTTGAAGGTTGTACGAGAGCCGAAAACGGGCATTTGTATCTTGATACTAAGATAAACCACGAGGTATTCAGCCTTTTCGTCCTGCCGAGCACCGCGATGATAAGCCTTTCATCCCTCGAAAGGATCAAGGAATTTTACGACAACGGCGGAAAGATCATAGCAACGGGCGAGCTGCCCTCGATGGCGTTTGAATATACACCTCGCGGCAAAGGCGACGAAAACGAAAATGATATTAAAGTACGCGATATAATTGACCATATATTCGGCAAAGACGCTTCAAACAAAAAAATAATCAAGCCGTTTTGTTATAACAAAAACGAAAACGGAGGCGAGGCGTTCCTGCTCTATTTTACAAGGACCGCGGCTGACGGAACGAATATGGCACTCGGAGCCGATGTATACGGGGCACTCAAGCAATTTCATCTGCCTTTCGATATACTTATTCCTCATATGCCGCGATATGAATGCTCGGGTGCGCTCAATAACACCTATCCGGAGTTCGTAAGACTGCATCTTGATGCGGTAATTCCCGACGGCGGAACCTTTACTCGTCTGCATAAGCGGCGCGACGGACTCGATATCTACTATTTTGCCAACACGACCAATCGCAAGTACAGCCACATAGTATATCTGCGCGGCGCGGTTCTGCCCGAACTTTGGGATCCTCACAACGGCGTCCGCCGTGCTACCGAAAGCTCGTTTGTTCACTACCGAAATAACATATACACGAGGCTTAAGCTCGAGCTTGATTCCGCAAGATCCGTGTTCATCGTATCCGATATAAAGAAAGCTGAGGAAAAGCTGAAATATACAAAGCACATCCCGTATTACCTTCATTTGAAGTAAAAAACACCGCAGCGCTCTCAGAAAAGCCGAGGGCTCTGCGGTGTTTTTTGCGCGATAATTTGTTTTATAAACCAAAAGTTTATTTCTTTACTATGCTCGTTCCGTCACATTCAAACACGATAGAGCCGAGCTTATCTGTTCTGTAATACGTGATGCCCTTAGCTTCGAGCTTTTTTACCGTTTCAGAGTGGGGATGCCCGTATTTGTTGTCTATCCCGCAGCTTATTGTTGCGATCTGGGGATCCACCGCATCCAAAAACGCATCGGATGTTGAAGTACTCGAACCGTGATGTCCGACTTTAAGAAAATCGCACTTGAGCTTTGCGGCGGAATACTTGATCATCGTTTCTTTTTCCGAGAGTGCCTCGGCATCGCCCGTGAGCATAAATGAAGAATTGCCGTATTCGAGCTTGACGACAACGCTGTAATCGTTAAGACTGCTGTAATCGTCGGAGTTGGGAGCAAGCAAGGTCATCTTGATGTCACCCACCGAGTATTCGTCCCCTGATACCGCCTTATAAACATCTGTGTTTTTTGTCTCAAGTGCATTGAGCAGGCTATTGTATGTTTTGGAATCACTGTCCGCGTCGGGCATTATTACCTTTTCAACGTCAAAATTGTTTATTATCATATCCGCGCCGCCGATATGATCCTCGTGCGGATGGGTAAATATCGCATAGTTTATCTTTTCAACACCTATAACCTTGAGATAAGCCTTGAGATCACTCTCGCTTTTGTTTGTCCCCGCATCCACAAGGATACATTCGTTTTTGGTCATAAACAGTGTACTGTCTCCCTGTCCGACGTCTATCACGTGTATCTCCATGATCTCATCGGGTACGGGACCGTCGTTTTTGTCGCTTACGTCGCCTATCAGATCGGGAAGATATGTATAGGCAAAATATGCAAGCACTGCCATAAGCAATATCAACAGAGTCGGGACCGTTAATCTTCTTTTGCGTCTGTTACGTTTTTTCGCCATACTTCATTGCCTCCTTTGAAGTTCTGTAATATTCCGACACTATTTTACCATATTTCATCGGCTTTTTCAATACGCAACATTTATTTTTTTACATAAACGGCACGCTTTTGATATTATTTGCCGCGAAGGTGCACAAAAATGTAAAAAAATTGTTAAATTGCAAAAAGTTCAAAAAACTCATTGACTTTTATATTAGAATATGGTAAAATATTAAATCGGTGCGGACGCTGTTCAATAAAGCGATCCGTCTCCTTACCGTATGTAAATTCACTATACTTTATATGCGTACGGTCATAAGTCCATAGGGAGGTATTTCAAAATGGCAGAAAAGAAAATGACAAACATCTACGAGGCTATGTTTGTTGTTGACCTTAGAAGCGGCGAGGACGCAGTTAAGGCAACAGAAGAAAAATTCACATCACTTATCGCCGAGAACGGCGAGATCATCAATGTAAAGGATGCGGCACCCCATTGGGGCAAGCGCAGACTTGCTTACGAGATCAACGACGCTAAAGAGGGCTTCTACGTAGTAGTAACCTTCAAGTCCGAATCCGAATTCCCCAACGAGCTTTACAGACTTCTCAACATCGACGAGAATGTTCTCCGTTCGCTCGTTATCAAGCTCGAGCACGAGCCCGTTATAACCGAAGAGGCTCCCGTTACAGAGGAAGCTCCCGCAGTTGAGGAAGCTCCCGTTGTTGAGGAAGCTCCCGCAGTCGAGGAGACTCCCGTTGCCGAGGAAACAAAAACAGCCGAGGAAACAAAAACAGAGGAATGATCTTTAAAACAGGATCATAAAGCTTAAATTTAAAATTCTTAAGGAGGCGTAAAAATGTCAAGCCTGAATCTCAACAAGGTCGTTCTGTGCGGAAGACTCACAGCAGACCCCGAACTCAAGCAAACCCCCAACGGCATATCCGTTGTATCCTTTACTATTGCAGTAAACCGTAGGTTTCAATCCAAAAATGATACGCAGGCTTCTCAGCAGGCTGATTTCATAAACGTTGTAGCTTGGCGCTCTACCGCAGAATTTATTTCGCGTTACTTCAGAAAGGGTTCCGCTATTTGCGTTACCGGTTCTATTCAGACGCGCACATGGAATGATCAGCAGGGTCAGAAGCGTTATGCTACCGAAGTCGTTATCGACGAGGCTATGTTCGTAGACAGTAAGGGCGAAGGTCCGTCGGGCGCATATACTCCCGACGCATATTCCGCTCCCTCGTTTTCATCCAACGGCGGCGTTTCTTCAAGCTTTGAAGAAGTAAAGACCGATGATGATCTTCCCTTCTAATCTTTAATTAAGAGTAATACTAATATTTGAATTTGGAGGTTTTTTCAAAATGGAAAGAACAGAAAATACAGCTCGTGCAGCTCGTCCCAACAATCGTAAGAGAAAAAAGGTCTGCGTATTCTGCGCAGAGAAATCCGCATATATCGACTACAAAGATGCAGGTAAGCTCAGAAAGTTCATCAGCGAGAGAGGCAAGATCCTCCCCAGAAGAATTTCCGGTACTTGCGCAAAGCACCAGAGAGAGCTTAATGTTGCTATCAAGCGCGCTCGTCAGGTAGCTCTTATTCCCTACATCGATAACTGATAGTCAAGGGACATAACAAAAGGAAACGGTATTCGCTTTTGGCGAGCCGTTTCCTTTTTATATTTCTTAATCATCTTAGGCACAAGTATCGTTATTGCGCCCTCTTTTACTTTTTGAAGCTTGGATCGCACTATATCCGATGTCGAACGCAATCCACATCAAGATCAGTGTAACGGTGAGATATACAAATGTATTTCCAATGTAGGAATACAAAGTCCTCTGATCGCGCATAGCCACTTCCTCTATGACAAGTCCCTCCGTCAGCAAGTCTTGACAGTCCATTATCTCGCCGGTAGGAGAAACTATCGCCGAGATACCCGTGTTTGCCGCTCTTACGAGATATCGTCCGTTTTCGATCGCTCGCATCTGAGCCTGAGAAAGGTGCATATTACCCGCACGCGAATCATCAAACCACGAATCATTGGTAGGCAGAATAAGTATTTCAGCCCCGTTTCTAACGCTTTCGAGTGCGGCACTTTCATATATCGAGTCAAAGCATATCAGCGTACCGACCACCCCATCCTTGGTCTCAAAAACCGTGCTTTCATCTCCTGCGGTGATGTCATAGCTGAGCAAAGATATGCGACTGAGTATCGGTATCATTTTTGTGATGATATCTCGCATCGGTACATATTCACCAAACGGGACAAGGTGCTGTTTTTTATACACGGTATCGCTGAAATTTCCATTCTCATCTATCATAACGACCGCATTATAGAATAATTCCTCGCCGTTTTCGTCCGCCTCTTCCAGCTGAGCACCGATAAAGATCGTTGTCTCGTACTTGTTGGCGATCTCGGAAAGCTTCCGTTTCACCGAAGACGTGCCGCTGAGGGAACAAGGTATCGCGGTTTCGGGCCAGACCACATAATCAGCGCCGTACTTGGCGGCGAGCTCGGTATATTTTTCGTGTCTTTCGATGGAGACCGTTATTCCGTAAGAATTATCCCATTTTTCTTTTGATGAGACATTTCCCTGCACCGCCGCAAATTTGATCTTTTCGTCCTCCGCCATAGAGTGCTCTGTGACCGAAAGTATTATAACTCCCGACAAAAGCTCAAGAGCAAAAATTGCAGACGAAGAGATTATGCAAAGCTTACGCACGCCTACATTGATCAGAGCGTAAGAGATCAGCGCATTAACAAATACAATAACAAACGTAACAAAATATGAACCGAACAATGACGCAGTCTGTGCGAATACTATCATCCCCGTTTGCCCGAGGTTAAGTCTTCCCCACGGAACTCCCGTCCAATGAAGAGTCAGCGACCACTCAGCTGCTGTCCAAAGCATTGCGAGCGCAAGCGGCAACAATATCGGATATTTTTTCCCGAGCCTGCCCTTTGCAAGCAACTTCAAAAGCACGGGAATAAAAGCATAGACCAAGGTTGCAAGGAGCGAAAGACCTATCCAGGCAATGAGCACGACACCCGCAGCTTCAATCCTGTTGAATTCCGTAAAATCAAGCGGATACATTGAAAAGAACCAGCTGTAATTTACGAGAAAATAGCTCATATAGAACAGAAAGCCTATGCCGTACATTTTTTTGAAGCTTCTTTTCTCATCAAGCGCCGCAAATATGAAGCAAAGCGCCCCGGGTATCAAAGCTACCCATTCAAAAATACCTATTTGGGGAAATACCACGGTAAGACCCGTCAGTATTCCGCTGAAGAGCAAAGCACCGTAAAATACGGGCAATCTCTTCAAACTCTCGGCAAGTTTGGTATTACTTATCATTATGACCTCCGTAGGATCAGTTATCTTGCTTTATTCTTGAAAGATAATCCGGAAATTCGTTGAGGAACCAGATGTCTCCATAGGGTACGCGGAACTGCTTTCCTTTGAGATATTCAAGTATTCCCGCATCCTCTTTAAAGGTAAATATCAGCCTATACGCATAAAGAGCCTGAAATTTATAGCCCTTTTGTCTGTCATTTTTATTTATGCCGTACTTTCCGTCGCCAAGCAACGGATTGCCCATATAAGACATATGGGCTCTGATCTGATGAGTACGCCCCGTCACGAGCTCTACTTCGAGCAAAGACAGTCCGTTCGCAGAATCAAGCACCTTATATTTTGTTATGATCTCCTTGGAATCGACAAATTTTTTATCAGAGACCTTTACGGTGTTTGACGCGCTGTCCTTGTGAAGATATCCTTTGAGGGTGTCTTCCCTTTTCTTCGGCGTTCCGTGGACGGCGCAAAGATAGTACTTTGACAGCTCATTATTACGTATCTTTTCGTTGAGAATACGCAGTGCCTCGGCGTTTTTTGCAGCAAGTACTATTCCGCCCGTATTTCGGTCTATCCTATTACAGAGTGCCGGGGCGAATGATTGCTCTTCGGCAGGGTCATACTCGCCTTTTTGGTAAAGGTATGCCTTTATGTGCATAATAAGCGTATTTTCACTGTCTGCGGTATCCTCGTGCACGAGAACTCCCGGGCGCTTATTACAGAGTATGATATTTTCATCCTCATACACTATCGAAAGCTTGGGCTTTATTCTCGAATACACGCTCTCGTCCTTCGACGGCGCATCAAAAAGCTCATCCCGAAGGAAGAGCTGTATCTCGTCTCCCTCGGCAAGTATATAGCTCTGCTCTGTTCTCTTTCTGTTTACCTTTATCTTTTTCGTCCTTATAGATTTATACAACAACGATGCGGGCATTCCCTTGACGGCTTTGGTCAGGAATTTATCCAGCCTTTGCCCTGCATCATTTTTCTTTACCGTTATTATACGCATATTTTTCCTTTGAGATGATCGTCGGACAAAGGGTCCGTACAAATAATAATACCGTAGCGGTGACATATTCATCACCGACTACAGTACTGTTTTAAAAATGATATATCGATTTAAGTCAGCAATGACGATCAGCTTTCGCCTTCATTACTTTGTGCCGAATATGCGGTCGCCTGCATCTCCGAGTCCGGGGATTATGTAGGCATGCTCATTGAGGCATTCGTCGAGTGCGGCGGTGTAGATGTCAACATCGGGGTGATCCGCCTGTATCTTCGCAACGCCCTCGGGAGCAGATACAAGGCACATAAGTCTTATATTGTGGCATCCGCGCTTTTTAAGCATCGTAAGTGCATCGGAAGCGGAGCCTCCCGTAGCAAGCATAGGGTCAACGAGGATAACTATTCTGTCTTCGATATCGAACGGAAGCTTGCAGTAATATTCAACAGGAAGATGAGAATCCGGGTCTCTGTAAAGACCGATATGTCCGACCTTTGCGACCGGAACAAGACTCAAAAGTCCGTCTACCATACCAAGACCCGCGCGGAGGATGGGAACGATAGCCAGCTTCTTCCCGGAGATCATTTTTGCCTTCATTTTTGTAATAGGTGTCTCGATCATGACATCTTCAAGGGGAAGATCTCTCGTTACTTCGTAGCCCATCAGCATAGCTATCTCACCGAGAAGCTCTCTGAAGTCCTTGGAACCTGTCTTTTTGTTACGCATAATGGAAAGCTTGTGCGTGATAAGAGGATGATCGATAATGTGAAGTTCGCTCATTTTCCTGTCTCCTTATACTATCTTTTATCTTTTTTATTGTTTGCTTTTTGGCACAACAACATTCTTCAATT
Organism: uncultured Lachnospiraceae bacterium; assembly: GCA_964472845.1. GTDB lineage: Bacteria > Bacillota > Clostridia > Oscillospirales > CAG-272 > HGM12650. The sequence goes on from CAYYND010000066.1 coordinate 8,670, forward strand.
AGATATTATACAACATTAGCACGTTCTTTTCAAGAGGATTTGACAAATTTTCTTCGCATAAGTGAATTTATTTCGCCATATAAGAAAGTTTTTTCGATATCCACTTTACATAAATTGCGAATTGTGTTACAATAAATCGGTATACGATAAACGGAGGTAAGATCAATTGTCAATATCATCAAAAAAAGCGGCGTTG
>CAYYND010000067.1:0-8724 GCA_964472845.1 uncultured Lachnospiraceae bacterium
TTCATCCTTGTAAAGGAATATAACAACGTCAGCATCCTGCTCGATCGCTCCGGAGTCGCGAAGGTCGGAAAGCATAGGACGCTTGTCCGTTCTCGATTCGGGTCCTCTGGAAAGCTGCGCACAACAAATGACGGGAACCATAAATTCCTTCGCCATTATCTTGAGCGCACGGGATATCTCCGCAACCTCCTGAACGCGGTTGTCGTTCCTTCGGTCACTCTGCATAAGCTGAAGATAGTCTATTATTATCAGCCCAAGGTCCTTTACCTTGCGCAATTTTGATTTCATAGCCGTTACCGTCATTCCCGACGTGTCGTCAATGAGAATATTGCACCCTGCAAGCTCTGCCGATGCCTGCGCTATACGCTCCCATTCCTCGGGCTTGAGTACGCCCGTCCTCAGCGCGTAGCTGTCTATGAGAGCCTCGCTCGAAAGCACACGGGATACGAGCTGATCTGCACTCATCTCGAGCGAGAACATACATACCGCCTTGCCCGTCGCCTTGGCAACGTTGGTTCCTATGTTGAGCGCAAAGCTCGTCTTTCCCATACCCGGACGTGCCCCCACGAGCACAAGATCGGATTTTCCCATACCCGCAAGCACCTTGTCAAGCCCCGAAAAGCCCGTGGAAGTGCCCTTCGCAGAGTCCGGGTCTACGTTCATATCGTGAAGATGCGTGTATACCTCTCCGAGAACGTCGCGTATGTGCTTGAATCCGCGCGTGTCGCGCCCCTGCGAAACATCATATATGCGCCTTTGAGCAAGATCAAGTATCTCGGTCACGGACTCCTGCTCCGACATGGCAAGATCCGAGATCTCGCCGCAGATCTCTATGAGCTGACGGAGCACACTCTTTTCCTTAACTATGCGCGCGTAGTCCTTGACGTTCAGCGCGTTCGGAACTACCTTTGTCAGCGTTCTGATGTAATTCTCGCCGCCGGATTTGTCGTAGATGCCCTTGCGTACGAGCATATCGATCAAAGTGACAACATCTATCTCGTTGCTGGCAATGAACAGCTCCCTGATGGCGGAAAATATCTGTATGTGCTCGCTGATATAAAAATCGGTTGATGAAACAGTGTCCGCAATATCGTTAATGGCTTCGGGGTCGATAATGATCGATCCGAGAAGTGACTGCTCGGCTATCATCGAAAACGGCAGTTTTCTGATCGCCTCTTCATTTTGTTGCATCATAGTCGTAAGCCTTTCGGTCGTTTGATTTTACGCCTGCTTTGAGCAGACCATAAGATTGATCTTTCCCACTACGCCCTGATAGAGCTTTACATCAATGGTGTACGAGCCGTACGCCTTTATGGGCTTGTCAAGCGCGACCTTCTTTTTGTCGAGCTTTATGCCGCTCTGCTTTTCAAGCTCCTCAATAATGTCTTTTGTGGTTACCGAGCCGAAGAGCCTGTTGTCCTCGCCTGCGGTCATATATATCTTTACCGTCACGCCCTCAAGCTTGCCCGCGATCTCGTTTGCGGCAGCCTTTTCAAGCTCGATCGTGTGAAGCCTCGAGGCTTCCTTGTTCTTTACCTCGTTTACCGTCTTGGCGTCAGCGATCACCGCAAGCTTCTTGGGAAGCAGACAGTTGCGCGCGTATCCGTCGGATACCTCGACTATCTGATCTTTTTTTCCGAGCGCCTTTACGTCGGCAAGTAATAATACCTTCATTTTTACCGTCATCCTTTCACAGTACCGTATTTGTTGAATGTTTTTTCTTTTTTATTATTTTGAGCCTTTGTCGGACTTTTTGCCGTCCTCTTGCTCGTAGTATTCATCGATGTATCCCTTGAGCGTTTCAAATACCGTCTCAAGCGTGTTGTCCTTGATCTGCGCGCCTGCCATATTGAAGTGACCGCCGCCGCCGAGCTTTTCCACTATTCTCTGGACGTTGATCTTTCCGTTTGAACGCGCGGATATGCTTACGGTGTCCTTCGCCTTCATCAAAGTAAACGCGGCGTTTACACCTTGGATCGTGATGAGCCTGTCGGCTGCTTTTGAGGCGGCTATTCTGTCATCTCCGGTCAGCTCTCTTCCGATATCCGTCATCGCCAGCGCGATACCCTTGTATATTTCTACCCTCGATGCGAGTATCTGACTCTCGCACAGATATACGCTGTATTTGTCAAGGAAGAACTCCCTCGCCTCATCCTGATCCGCACCGCAACGGATAAGATACTGCGTTGCCGCGAATGTCAGGTCGGTCGTGTTTCTGGAGAATTTGTTCGTGTCGAGCATAATTCCCGCAAGCATAAGCGTAGCCTCGGGCTTTGTCAGCGAGATCGCCGCGTTTCCGTGCTCTATCATAGAGGCTACGATCTCGCTCGCGGACGACGCGCCGGACTTTATGAACTTGTATACGGGCTCCCTTGTCAGAATACCCGAGCGATGATGGTCTATGATAACTATCCTTTTCGCAATGTCTACCGCCTCGGCCGACTCAACTATCTTGTAGTTGCTTACGTCGGTAAGGATCAGCAACGCATCGGACGGGATAAGATCGGGAGCCGCGCTGCCGCTTACAAAGAGCTTCTTGTAGAACTCCTTGTCTTCGTTCGTCGAGGTGCGCATCAGCATATCATAGAACTGAAGAAAACTTGTGTTTGAACGGTCAACTATCACCTTGACCTTGTTCCGCGTGTTGATCTCGGCGATCCTTCGCGCGTTTATGGCGCGCTCGCGCAGACGCTCAAGCTCTTCTATGCGGCTCTTGGCAATGCTGTCGTCGCGGTAAACGTCATTGTAGGCGCGGTCGCCTGCTATTTTTGAAAGAATATCGTACGCTACACGCGCAAGTCCCACGCAGGAGGCTATCGAGTCGAAGTCGGGGAAGGAATGTCCCATTATGAATACCGAATCCGAGATCGCTATGTTGTGCCATACCTGCTGAGCGGCGTTCTTTGCATCGATTATGGTGTTGCCCGTTATTTCTTTGATGTGTCCGCCGTAATATTCCGTTTCGCCGACCGTGTGCACGACGACCTGATCGCCGCCGCGGTGGATCGCAAGCTCAAGTGCGTTCTTTGCCATCTCCTCACGACGCTGCATCGTGTCGTGTATGTCGGCAATTCCGATAGAGACGGTCAGAACCACGTCGGAGCCTCGGTGCTCGGCGTCGTGCGTACCCACGCTTATCTCGCGTACGTCGCTGAGTATCCTGTAATTGTTGGCGCGACATTCGTCGAGCTTTTCGCGAGTGAATACCAGCATATATTTGTCTCGGTCGTACTCTCTTATGAATGCGTCTATGGAACGTGCGAAGTGACGGAGCGTAGCCTCGAGCTTTGCCGCCGCTTCGCGGTATCCGGAACGCAGGTTCTGGTCGATCTGCTCTAAGTTATCGGGGACGATGTAGGCGACGACCGTGTTGTTACGGCTCATTCTTTCGCGGAATTCGATTATATCCTCGATCTCCGTGAATACCGTAAAGTAGTAGGTCTCGCCCTCGACCATTATTTCGTAGGCACGCGGCTCATACTGAAGATTGCCGATCTTGACCGTCACACCGTTCGGGTCCAGCTTGTATGACCAGAGGGTGGACATATCGTTTTTGTCGCGTCCCGCCATTAAGGGTTTGCCGCGGTTTTCGACTGTGGATTTTACAGCGTCAAACAGGGCAAGGTCGTTTTTTTGTGTCTCCGCGCCGTTTGCCGAAACGAGCGAGCAGATCTCGCTCAAGGGACGGTTGAATATGGGGGTGTCGTTCTCTCCTATTATGTTTTGGAGGGCGTTGTTGACGACAACGGCGGTACCGTCTCCGCTTATTACGGCATAGGGAATATCGGAGACGTATTTAAACATATTTATTATCTCGGTGTTGAAAGCCGAGGAGCGTTCGTTTACCTCGTTAAGGAATCTGTAATGCGACGATTGCACCGCGATAATGATCACGGCGAGGACCGAATAGACGGCGAATAGCGCAATGCCTATTGTTTTTGGATATTCATCGGAGACGTATATAAAGATGACATTTGCGGCAAGGAGGATTATGCCGGCTACGGCGAGTATGATGAACGGTAGCCTTGGAAAATAGTTTGGGTCATCGTGTTTTCGGTCTTTCATCTTTGATCAGTCCTTTCGTAGTCTTGTTTGCGTTTTTGCGTTCTTGCGTTTGATGTTTTTTAAAAAGTTTCGCTCGCCGTGACGACGGCGCACCGTCTTTTTTTAAAGTTTTTCGCAACGACAGCATTTTCTATTTGAAGTTCTTTGCGCCGCTTTTTTTAAAAAAGCGACCGGGGTTCGGGGCAGCGCCCCGCTTTCGGCGTTTCTATTTAATATTTCATTTTGCGCCTCTTGTGCCAAAAGAAAAAGTGGCTATGGAGTTTAGTCTGTTTAAATCTCTGTATGCTGACTAAAGATTTTTGCCTTACTTTTTGTCGCTCAACTATTTTTTTCTGTCACTTTCTTGGCACTCGACAAAACTCTTGGGCAAAAGCCCAAAAGAGAACGAAATGAAATATATTTCAGCGCGAGCGCTGAAATCGAAAGGCGCTCAGACGCCGCGCCTTTGAACCGGCTTTGGCGAGGACGCTACACAGTGTGATCTGTTGACCTGTTATTGATGTGCCGGCGGATCAAAAAGGGGGCGGTGCGAAATTTTCTCTCCGGTAACGGGCGGATGTTCGCCCTACAAGCCGGATCAAGCCTTCTTTTTCTTATCGATCCAAGGTTTAACAAACTCCTCGTAGATCACCATTACAGCGCCGTAATATGCGACTATAAGAACTATTGCCGAGGGCATAAAGATCGCCAATCCAATGAAAAGAAACCACATAAACACCGACGGCTTCCTTCCTTTTCCTTCGCGTATCCTGCCAAAGAATATCACAAACCCCGTAACGATAAACCCGGGCTCGAGTATCATATAAATGTTCTGCGTCACCGTCGCAACGAGAGCCGCGCTGTTCGATGAGAGCTGAGCCGCGACGAGATTTACGATCACTGTAAGCACAAAAACGATTCCCGAGACCGCACTCATTCTGAAAAGCGACATCTCGCGCGTTATGCCGTTGCCTTTTTTGGCAACACAAATGAAAGTAAAGGTGAATTTCTGTATAAAATACGCCGCAACGCTGAGTATCACCACCGCAATGCCGGGAAGCATATTAAACAGCATCGTTGAGAGCAGAGCCGCATTTTCTTCGGTGAGCATCTTCTGAGACTCCGCTATCGGAATAAAGTCCTTGTAATCGAGAGTTGCCAAAAACGTCGCAAGCTGACCTCGGAGCTCCTCGACCGTCTCCCCGATGATATCGAGGGATATCGCCCCCTTCGTAACGTAGAGCCATATCGCCGCGGCGATAAGCACGGGAACGGCAAGAAAGAGCGTGATCAGCGCGATCGCCTGAGTGCGTTGCATCTTGACCTTCAAAGTGATCACCTGAGCCGCCAGAGGAAAGAGCGGGGCAAACGCGAGCGCCGCAACATAGGGGCTCGACGTCACAAAGTACATTATCACCCCTCCGACACAGCAGGAGAGCAGCACGGCAACGCAGGGGATCGGACGCATCCGATCACAACCGCCGATGTATACCGCCGCCGTCGATGCAAAAAGCACGAGCGACAGGATCGCCGCCGAGGCGTAGAGCCCGAACGCAAATATCGATATCACCTCTAAAAGCAAGAGCCCCGCGAAGAAACGGGTGTGATGTAACATAAAGCAGGTGAAGCCTATGCCCGCTGCAATGATCAGCACTGCCGCCGCAGGATAGCTGAATGCCAGCGGAAAAAGCGAAAATATTAAAAGTATCAAGCCGCATATCACGTCGGCGGCAACGGTCTTTTTGTTCATTTATCCGATCCTCCGCGCCTATGCGACGCGGATCTCCTTCAATTACATAATAGCTCATTCTATTATACCATAAAACGCTTGGTTTGTAAACAAGAATTCTGAAGAATTTGTGACGATATCCAAATCGATGAGAAAATATTGGAAGAATTTCCTCAAAACAAGTCCGCGAGAGCATATATATCGAAAAAATATCAAAAAAATTTAAAAAAGTCAAAAAAATCTTGCAAAACCCCTTGCAATCGATGCAAAAATGTGGTATACTACCGATAGTATCAAGATGTTGGAGTGGGTCGCAAGGTCCACTCCAAATTTTGTGAAAGAGAAAAAGCGTGCATATGCGCGCCGAAAGACGATAAAAGACTCGGAAGGAGTAAGATTCATATGAAACAGAGCAATACGGTCTCAAGAATAAGAGATCTCGTTACCCCCGTAGCCGAGGAAATGGGCTATTTCATATGGGATGTTGAATACTTCAAGGAGGGCGCGACCCGCATCCTCCGTATTACGATAGACTCGGAGGACGGCATCACCATCGACGATTGCGAAAAGCTCAGTCGCGTCGTAAGTGATATGCTTGACGAGGATGACCCCATCGAAGAATCCTACACGTTCCAGGTAAGCTCGCCCGGAATAGAGAGGGAACTCAAATGCCAGATGCACATCGAGGCGTGTGAGGGATGGGACGTTGAGGTGAAATTTTATGCTCCCGAGCCGAAGGCGGGAGGAGCCAAAACGCTCCGCGGAGTGCTCGGCGGATACGATGACGACGGCAACATAGTCATATATTCCGAGGATCCCGAAAAGAATCCCGACGCCGAGGCGACGGTGCTCGACACCTCAAAGATCGCGTCGATAAGAACGACCTTCGATTTCGGCAATATCTGACACCGCGTTCGATCAAAGCTTAAAGGCTCAAAATGTGTATTTAAATTCAGTTCTTAATATAAAACAAAAAATTATGAAAGGCATAGATCATAGCTATGAATAACGAATTCTTTCTCGCACTTGAAATGCTCGAAAAGGAGAGAGGCATCCCGTGCAGTTATATGTTTGAAAAGATCGAGGCGGCACTTGCTTCGGCATTCAAAAAGGAATACGGAAGCAATGCGGTTCCGAGAATAGTCATCGACCCGGAGAAAAAGGATGTCAGAGTCTTCCGTCAGTACACCGTAGTCGAAGAGGTCACAAATCCTCAGAGCGAGCTCTCGCTTGAGGAGGCAAAGACCTACAACAAGCGCGCTACCGTCGGCAAGGTCATCGAGACCGAGATGAAGACCAAGGAGATCAGCCGTATCAGTGCGGGCGTTGCAAAGCAGATGATAACTCAGGGCATAAGAGAAGCCGAGCGCAAAATGATGCAGGAGGCTTACGAGAACAAGCGCGAGGAGGTCATTATGACTACCGTCAACAAGATCGACCTCGATAACGGGAACGTCATCCTCGAGACGCAGAACGGAAATATCGTTCTTCACAAGTCCGAGCAGATCCCGGGCGAGACCTTCTCGGTCGGCGACAGCGTTATGGTATACATTCAGGAGATCAACCGCGAGGCAAGAGGCCCGCTCGTTACGATATCGAGAATACATCCCGGCTTCGTAAGGAGAATGTTTGAGCTCGAGATCCCCGAGATCCAGAGCGGAGTCGTCGTCATCAAGGGCATTGCCCGTGAGGCGGGCTCAAGAACCAAGGTGTCCGTTATGTCAAGGGACGAGAACGTCGATCCCGTAGGATCTTGTATCGGTAACCACGGAATGAGAATAAATTCTATAATAGATGAGCTTTGCGGAGAAAAGGTGGATATCGTCAAATATTCCGAGGAGCCCGAGGAATATGTCCGCGAGGCACTTGAACCCGCTAAGATACTTTCCGTCGAAATGACGGGCGAGCGCTCCTGCAAGGTCACCGTTGTGCCCGAGCAGCTCTCGCTTGCTATCGGTAAAGAGGGTCAGAACGCAAGACTTGCGGCAAAGCTTACGGGTATGAAGATAGATATCAAGGCGGAATAAGCCTTGCCCGAGTAAAACGGCTCGAGATAAAACCAAATAAGATCATAAGATACGGTATATAGTGAAAATATGGAACGATCAGATCAAAAAACGCGTAAGGTTCCCATAAGGCAGTGCGCGGGATGCGCCGAGCATTTTCCGAAAAAGCAGCTCATTCGCGTGGTAAGAACTCCCGAGGGCGCGGTCGAGCTCGACCTCGTCGGAAAGAAGAACGGCAGAGGAGTGTACCTTTGCAAGAGAGCCGCTTGCTTTAAGAAAGCAAGAAAAACGCGCAAGCTTGAGCGCGAGCTCGAATGTCCGATCTCGGACGCCGTTTATGACGCCATAGAGGCGCAGATCGCGGCGGCAGAGCAAAGCGGATGAGACGTAAGGCGCGGGATTTCAAGAAAAGCGCAAAGTAAAAGGCAAAAAGCGAAAGTCAAAAGGCGAGATACCGATATGATAAGCAACGAAGAGATACTTAAAAAGCAGCTTTCCGCGCTGGGAATGTGTATGCGCGCAGGCAAGCTTCTGCTCGGCCCCGATCTCATCTGCAAGGAAATGCGCAGGACCTTTGGCGGCTCGGGCGAAAACGGGGTCGCGCTCGTTGTCGAGGCGTCGGATACCTCGGAAAATACGCATAAGAAGCTGTCCGACAAATGCGCCTACTACGGCGTGGAGCTCATAAGGCTCTCGGTTGATATGGGCAGGCTCTCGGGCGCACTCGGTAAGATACGCTCGGTGTCGGCAGTGGCTATAACGGACAAAAACCTTTGCCGACTTTTCCTCTCTCAAGGAGAAGGTTAAGCGAAGCAACGGCAAAAAGCATCAGCACGCGACGCTCGGCTGATGACACCAACAAAATCAGTAAACTTACAGCGGCATCCGTTCTGAGAGGATGCTTGCGGTTCATCTTAAGGAGGATATATGGCAAACCTTCAATTA
>CAYYND010000068.1:0-8656 GCA_964472845.1 uncultured Lachnospiraceae bacterium
CGGCTGATAGTTTGGATTAATTTTATGTAAAAAGCATCGGGAGGCTAAAGCTTGGTGATAATTGCCTTGTAATCGAAGCCTATACGAAAAGCACTTGTTGCCCAGAAAAAAGAATATTCAAAAAATTGAGGGTCATCAGACTAATAGAGCCTTTGCATCAAATGATACTACGTTTAAGTATATTGCTCCGAGTAGGATCACATTCGGTAGCAGTTCCGGTAGTAGCTCGAGCAGTAGCCGTTCGATAGGTTATTATTACACCAGTTTTCCCGAAGAATATAATACTATGACGCAATAGGAGCTGATGAGAGAAATGATGAGTTATATTCAAATGCAAGAAAGCAGGAATAATCTCAATGACTAAATTGGTTAGATGCGGCAAATTAAATGTTGCGTTGATTACAATTTTGGGTGTGGCTTTTATAATAAGCCTATTATTGCTAATATTTTCATCGAGGTATTTGATTAATATGTTAAGATCATCCCCCGCACCGATCGACTCATTCGGAAGTATAGATCTGGGGATTACACTGGCTGTAATATTTTCTGTATTATTAATTACTTCGGCTATCGGAATTGTTATAGGAATTTTGAAATTAAAAATCCATTAATTGTGCGTATCCCATAAGGAAACAATAATCGATTTTGAACATTTGATTCCTAATACGAAAATGGGCTGTCTTACATTGACTTTTGGGACAGTTTCATTGTGATAACTTAGCAAAAAGCACTTGCATACCGTCATTGGTAAGCAAGTGTTTTTTGTATAGGTGGTCGATTGAATGCAAATATTGCCAAATCTAGGGCGACACTATATTTCACGTTAGGTTATTTAATTTAAATTTAGGACATCGGTCATCTGTCCAGATATTCGAGCGGTACGGAATTTGCCATTTTTGCAGCACCTTCAAGGCTCGGATGGAGGTGGTCACCGCTGTCATACTCAAATTTGATCTGCTTGTGGTCGTTCTCGTCCCAGACTGCCGCTTCAAAATCGATAACGCCGTCGCAGGGCGCGCTTGTGCGGATCCATTCGTTGACCTCGCATCTTACCTTTTCTCTGATGCCGTCGTCGTTCATACAACGCGGACAGGGAAGAATGGTAGCAAGATATATTTTCATACCGTGCGCGCGTGCGATCTCAATGTACTTCTTGTAGCCGTTCTCGATAAGCTCCTCTGAGGTTGGAAGCTCGTCCATATAGCAAAGACGATTGTTTTCGCCGGGGTGTATCAGATCGTTGATCCCGTGAAGCACGAATACTCTGTCAGCACCTGCTTGAACGATGTCGCGCTCAAATCTCTTGATACCGGCAGCACCCCAGTGCTTCTTTATTCTGTACTTGTATTCACGGAGTACGCGGCTTCCGCCAATACCTTTTCTGATGATCGCACGATCGTTGATACCGAGATCAAAAAGTCTGTGCGCGAAGCAGTCGGGCCAAGGCTGAGCGGTAATCGAGTCGCCGAAAGCAACAACAGCGCGGCAATCTTTCGACGCATCCGTAAGAAAATCTATCGTGTGCAGGAAGAGGTAGGGGCCGTCCTGACCGTAGCTTACGAGCGGAATTTCCGCGGCTGCGGCATAATCGCCCTTTGTAAAATACTTCTTTATGTAGTAGCCGTTGTTTGAATGTCCCGTTGTAATGTGCGTAAAGTCCGCAAAATACATACTTACATCAAATTCAACTCCCGCTTTGACATCAAATTCTACGGGATCGCTTACCGCATCTTCACCGGGGGCGAGCGTAAGCTCTGCCTTGCCGCCGAATGTGACCTGCTTGTTTGTCGATTCGTCAATGTATTCACCGTCTGTGCGAAGCGCGACAAATACCTTGTTTATCGTGCAGCTTTCGGTTCCGTATTCGTTAGAAAAATGAAGGCGAAGCGCGTCGGCGTCCATCGTGGGGAAGATAACGTATCTGACGGTTTCATCCTTGATATAATCCGCATAGTTTTGTCCGACGGTTGAGATCGATGCTCCCCAACCGGCGACCCATTTTTTTTCTGACATAAAAATACCTCTGATATCTATCATATATTTTCGTGCCGCCTGACAGGAAACGGCACTCTAAGATAATTATATTATCATTGTTCGATTTTGTCAAGAGTCGGACGGCATAATTATAATTTTTTGATGCAGTGAAGCCGCGGATGCGTTTCCACGAGCTATTGACAATCGGTTAGCAATGTGGTAAAATAAGCGCAGACGGGCGCGAAAGCCCGAGGACTGTCAAAGAGGTAGTATTTATGAGATTTGTTGTAAAAGTTGGGACCTCGACGCTGGCTTACAGCACGGGTCACCTTAATATAAGACGTGTGGAGGAGCTGTGCCGAGTGCTCAGTGATCTTAAAAACAGGGGGCACGAGATAATTCTTGTGACATCGGGAGCAATAGGTATGGGAGTCGGCAAGCTCTCGCTTAAAGAGCGTCCGAAGGACATCCAGACCAAGCAGGCGGCGGCAGCTGTCGGACAGTGCGAGCTTATGTATACGTACGATAAGCTTTTTCAGGAATACAATCATACCGTGGCACAGATATTGCTTACGGGATCGGATTTTCGCCATGAGGACAGATGCTTAAACTTTAAGAATACGATACATAGGCTGCTTGAGCTTGACGTGCTTCCGATCATAAATGAAAACGATACGATAGCAACAGATGAGATCAAGGTCGGAGATAACGATACGTTGTCGGCGATGGTTGCGGTCAACATAGGCGCAGAGCAGCTTATATTGCTTTCCGATATCGACGGACTTTATACCGCGGATCCGCGCAAGGATGCGAGCGCAGAGCTTATTTCCGAGGTGCACGGGTTGACCGCCGAGATCGTGTCGCTCGGCGGCGGAGAAGGCTCGTCGCTTGGCACGGGAGGTATGAGAACAAAACTTCGTGCGGCGGAGATTTGCCTTGATAAAGGGTGCGATATGATAATTATGAACGGAGAAAGGCCGTCGTCTCTTTACGATCTTTTTGAAGGCAAGTCGGTCGGCACTCATTTCTTCGCGCAAAAAGACCGATAGATCGATTTTGGAGGGATCTTAATGACAACCTTAGAAATATTCAAGCAAGCCAAGGCATCCGCTCCGGAGCTTGCTATGCTTGATACAGAAAGCAAAAACAGAGCTTTGCTTGCTATGGCGGACGAGCTTGAGGCACATACAGAGGATATCCTCAAGGCAAACGACGAGGATATCGAAGCGGCAAGGAATAATATGAACAGCGTAATGCTCGACCGTTTGCGCCTCGATGTGGAGCGCATAAAGGGAATGGCAAATGGCATACGTGAGGTGGCAGAGCTTCCCGATCCCGTGGGAGCGGTCGAAAACACGGTCGTGCGTCCGAACGGACTCGTTATAAGTAAGGTGCACGTGCCTATGGGAGTTATCGGTATCATATACGAAAGCCGTCCGAACGTCACCTCTGATGCGGCGGCGCTTGCGCTGAAAAGCGGAAATATCTGTGTGCTCAGAGGAGGTAAGGAGGCATTCCGTACCTCTCGCTCAATAGTTGCGGCGCTGCGTTGCGGACTTGAGCGCGTCGGATTGCCGAAAACATTTGTAAATATGCTCGAGGATGCTTCGCGAGAAGGTGCAAATCAGCTGATGACTGCGGTCGGATATATTGATCTGCTTATCCCGAGGGGTGGCGCGGGACTCATCCGTGCGTGTGTGGAAAACGCAAAGGTTCCTTGCATACAAACGGGAACGGGTATTTGCCATATCTACGTTGATTCAGATGCCGACATAAATACGGCACTTGATATCATCGAAAACGCCAAGACAAGCCGTCCGTCGGTGTGCAATGCCGCCGAGGTCTGCCTTGTCAGTAAGGATGTTGCCGAAAGATTTTTGCCGCTCCTTAAAAAGCGGCTTGTCGACGAGAGAGCCGAGCGCGGTATGCCCTGTGTTGAGCTTCGCCTTGACAGAACTGCGGCAAGCATTATTGAAGGCACACGCGCCGAGCCGTGCGATTTCGATACGGAATTTCTGAACTATATTCTTGCTGTTGCCGTTGTGGATGACGTCAAGGGCGCGGTGTCTCATATCGCGGAGCATTCCACGCATCACAGCGAGGCTATAATTACCGAGAATAAAAAGACGGCTGAATATTTTACGGCGGCGGTCGACAGTGCGGCGGTATACGTCAACGCATCGACCAGATTTACCGACGGCGGCGAATTTGGGCTCGGATGCGAGATAGGCATATCGACGCAGAAGCTCCACGCACGAGGCCCTATGGGATTGTTTGAACTCACAACATACAAATATGTAATAAGCGGCGACGGACAGGTAAGATAAAAACGGCACGGCGATCTAAGCTCAGCCGAAACGAAAGGATATAAGGACATAGATATGGAGAAAGAATATAAATACGGATTTATCGGTTGCGGCAATATGGGAGGCGCACTTGCTTTGGCGGCGGCAAAAGCGATGCGCGCAGAGAACCTATTCCTTTGCGATGCCTTGGCAGAAAAGGCAGATGCGCTTGCGATGAGAACGGGAGCGACCGTCAAGGATGCAGAATATATCGCAGTTAATTGCGATTATATATTTCTCGGAGTAAAGCCCCAGGGGTATGAGGCTTTGTTTTCGGAGATAGGCGATGCGATCAGAGCGAGAAGCGGACGTCCGGTGCTCGTTTCTATGGCGGCAGGGATCACGGTCTCGGCGGTCGAGAGGCTTGCGGGAGGTCAATGTGCCGTCATACGCATAATGCCGAACACGCCTGTAAGTGTTGGAGAGGGAATGATACTGTATTCGGCAAACGGAAACACCTCAGAGGATCAGCTTGACGGATTCAGATCCGTGATGGCGTATGCGGGAAGGCTTGATGCCATTGCGGAGGATAAAATAGATGCCGCGAGTGCTGTGTCCGGATGCGGACCTGCGTTTGCTTGCCTTTTTGCCGAGGCGCTTGCTGACGGTGCGGTTGAGTGCGGTCTTGCACGGGATAAGGCTTTGCTCTATGCCTCGCAGATGCTTGCCGGAACGGCAAAGCTTATAATTGAGTCGGGCAGACATCCGGCTGACCTTAAGGATGCTGTTTGTAGTCCGGGCGGCACCACGATAGCGGGAGTACACGCTTTGGAGGACGGTGCATTTAGAGCAGACGTGATGAATGCTGTCGTCGCGGCTTATAAAAGAACTCTTGAACTTAAAAAATAAAAACGTGCCTATAAGTCGGTTATATTCGCCTGCGGAGAGTTATATTGCTTCGCAGTGATATTCGGCTTGCGCCGAGTGGTATTCGCTACGCGAGCTTGAGGAGCGAATAAATAACACTTTTGCACAGCAAAAATATCACTCTTTGCGTCAGCAAAGAATATCATTTATAGAAAGCAAAAAAGAGAGAGCATTACGGAATTCGGTCTCCGCATTACTCTCTCTTTTATTATTTTGCATAAGCAAGGATTTTATCGCTGCGCCTTGCGCTCTCCGCTTTTCTTTACGGAGTGCCACTCGGGAAGCCGTAGCATTTCATAAAAATGAATGTTTTTGTGAGCTTCTATCAGATACCAAGCTCGTCTCTGAAGTATGCTCTCGTGTCGGCGTGCTTGCCCTCAAAGTCTATAACGCTGAAGCGTACGTAAGGAGCTTTTTCGGGGATCTCAAAATCTGCGGACGAAACAGGCTCGTCTTTCGTGCCGATCTCAAAATATGTCTTCTTTCCACCGCAGAACATTATGATCTGCTTGACGTTCTCGGTCTCAATATGTGCCTTCGCACCGTCAAACGAAAGCTCGAGTATCTGAGGCCCCATAGATGAGTAGAAATCGCCATTTTCGAGTGCGTCGATTACCGACGGATACGAAAGCTCGTTTGCAAGCACCATCGTAAATCCACCGAATGAGTCGCATTTCGGCGAATCAAACGGAGCACCGTTATGGTTGTCGTCCGCGCTGTGACAGAAGAGGCGCTTGCCCTCGCGGAGCAAGCGGTCGTAGAGCGCGCCGTTATATTCCATAGCGTTCATAACGTATGAGCTGTAATTGCACATCTCCATACTGAAGAAGCCCTCGTACGCCGAGATGCGCTCGTGATCCTCCAGCGACCAGACTGCGTGGTTGTAAGTGCAGAGGTATCCGTTCTCTTTAGCTGTTTGTACAAAGCTGTTTATATATTCGACGGTATATTCTCTCGGCTCCTCGGAGCCGACCTTTTGGAATGAGTCGAGGATCTCGGGATCCTTAATATATTTGCAATAGCTTTCGTTGAAGTTAATATACTTGACATTGTGAGGATCTTTAGCAAAAAGATTGATGTGTATCTCCGGCTTATAAGGATTGGATTTTCCGCTGTGAGGTATGCGTATGTACGCCTCATAACCTGTCAGCATAAGAAAATCCTTTTCATTCATATCGGAATGATCAAACGGAACCTCATGGTCCGTTATTGAAAGGATCGAATATCCGTGATCGCGGTATGCTTGCTTCATTTCCTCGGGGGTAAGATTGCCGTCCGATATAGTGCTGTGGGAGTGAAGGTTTGCCTTATATTGGGGCGCGCCCTTTTTGATGTAGGTTTTCATAAGATGTTACTCTCCTTTAGACTTTATATTTGTATAATAAAATATTACTTTCCGCTGAAATATTCCAATATACGAGCCTCTGCGTTTTTAATAGCTTCGTCAACGCTTAAGCCGTCCTTAAGTATCTCGACAGCTATCGTATCAAGATATCCTTTGACGTTCGCGTCAAGATATCCGCAACCGTCCTTTGCATCAAATATAGCATAGTATCGGTCGAGTATTTCCTTGTCTATGTCCGAGTTTATGTTGTAATAAAATTCATCGAGGAAAACATTGTCCGGAAGGATGACCTCTTGACCGTATGTTTTTTCTCTTACGTTTCGGTTGTAAGCCTCGTATGACGAAATGCCGAACATAGTCCAGACCGACGTCATATCGTATGCGGTTATATAGTTGATATAATCAAGAGCCGCTTTGTTATCCTTACAACTTGAGCTTACCGCTATGCTCCAACCGAGAGAGGCACTGACGGTTCCGTCGTCCATACATCCGGGAAGCGCGTATACGCCGGCGGAAAGAAATGCGTCTCTTATGGCAATAGAGGTAGAGCTGACCGACGAGATATTGCTCTCCGAACCCGAAAATGCGGAATTCAAGAACAGAAAATCCTCGCTCGCAAGTCCTACGGAATTGTAATCATCGGTGCCTTTGTCCGAAATCTGATATTTTGAAGGATTGGTCACAAGCTCGTCGTACATTTTGACGTATGCGCCGATAAGCTCCCTCATTCTTTGATCGTCAAGCTCGCATTTTCCTATGTTGAGGTCTATAAGATCGTATCCGAGCGAAAGATAGAGCGATGAGATCGAAGGTATATATCTGAATACAGTGCCCTTATAGCTTTCAAGACTGTCGCAGAATTCCGTAAACGTGCCGTCAAGCTTTGCATCGGCATCCTTCAGATATTCATCGACTCCGACAATGATCGGAAGCGTATAGAACAATGGGATGAGCAACTGCTTCCCACCGAACTCTCCGGCTTTTAAAATATCACCGTCAAATCTGTCAAGCGAGAAGGATGTTTTTGAACTGTCCGCAATAAGCTGATCTATGTCGGCGAGCGCGCCGTTCTTTATAAGCGTCGGAAGGTTCAGGTTGGTATTTTCGGATACTATGATGATATCCGGCCCCTTACCTGCGGCGAGCTCACGATTTAAACGGCTGTCAAACTTGTCGCTGTCGTCGATCTTGACCACGTTGTATACGACGTTAGTGTTGAAGCGATTGTAATATGCCGTCAGCTCGTTGAAAACGCCGTAGGTCGTGTCGTCTGTGTATATGGTAAGCTCGGTCTTTGGAGTATCCGGCTTGCTCGTTGCTTCTTCGGTCGAGGAACCACTCTCGCTGTCGGGCGGACGGGTCTTGTCGCAAGCACTCATAAAGAGCGAGGAAGATAGCACAAGCACCGCCGCGAGCATCAGCGTGATATATCGGCGAATGCCTTGGCGCAAGTTATTTTTCATTTTGATCTCCGTTTCTTTCAATAAAATTTCAATAGGACAATAAAATATTATGAAGAACAGGGGTGTCTTACATAGGGACGGACACCGAAGTGTCAAGACAGCGGTGTCCGTTTACAACTGTTTTTGTACTTAAATATTAAATTAAATTTCGACTTTTAAATTTCAGCTGTCAGCTGTAAGTGTTTGGCTTTCGAACTCGGAGCTTCTCCGCCCCGAATCGTTTGTCGGGTCGTCAGTCACTGCTTATTTGAGCATTTCCTCTACCGCGGAAAGAGCGCTCTCAAGAGCTTCGTTGACCTTTGAGGCGTCGTGTCCGCCTGCCATAGCACTGTCGGGACGTCCGCCGCCCTTGCCGCCCGTAACTGCGGCTACGGCTCCGGCAAGCTTGCCTGCGTGTACTCCGCAAGCCACGGCGTCCTTGCCTGCCGACGTGATAAAGTTGAGCTTGCCCTCAGGAGCGATAGCAAGTACCACTACCGTATCGGGATGCTCGGCTCTTATCTTGTCGATCATACTTCTTGCAACGTCAAGCTTCAAGCTTTCCATATATTTTGTAATAAGGCTTACGCTTCCGACCTTTACGGCTGATGCAAGAATGGAGTCGGTCATACCCGATGCAAGCTTTGCGTTGAGCTGTTCGATCTCTTTCTTTGCATTTGAAA
>CAYYND010000069.1:0-8346 GCA_964472845.1 uncultured Lachnospiraceae bacterium
TCTGTTGACCTGTTATTGATGTGCCGGCGGATCAAAAAGGGGTGCGGTGCGAAATCCCCTCATACCTTGTAGGGGCGGACGACGGTTTGCAAAGCAAACATCCGCCCGCCAAGGTTTACGGTGTTTTCAAACGTGCGAACTGCGTTCGCCTTCCTACGAGGTTACGGTGGTGTTTCTTGAAGGCTTTCACCCGTGATGTTTACGATATTTTGGCACGGCTCTTAATTAAATTTCTTGCCCCTCTTCTTTTATTGCAATTTTAATATTTTTTGTATTGCATTAATCATAAAAAAGTGATATAATATAGATTGCAATTTATATATCACCGAGAGGGATCATTTATTATGAAGGATAAATTAGACAACCTGCTCCGAGAGGGAGCGGAAAAGATCAGAGCCGCAAAGAGTGAGACCGAGCTCCAGCAGGTCAAGGGCTCGTTGCTCGGCAAACAGGGCGCCATTACCGAGCTCCTTAAGGAAATCCCCAAGCTCGCGGCGTCTCTTCGACCCGAGATGGGAAAGATCATAAACAGTGTAAAAAATCAGCTCACCGAGCAGATAGAGAGTCGCCGCGAGGAGATAAAGCTCAAGGCGTCCGCCATCTCGCCCGATTTTGACTGCACCGTGCCCGGTATCGAGCCGCAGATCGGCGGCTTGCATCCCATTACGCAGATGTGCTACGACTTGAACGACGCATTCCGCTCTATGGGCTTTGAAATATTCGGCGGTCCCGAGATCTCGAGCGAATACTGCGCGTTCGACAACCTGAACTTCCCTCCGAACCATCCCGCAAGAGAGAGTATGGATACCTATTGGCTCGAGGGACACGATTCGGGCGCGGCAAACGAGAAGCTCTGCCTGCGTCCTCACCTAACCGGTGACAGCGTGCGCTATATGCAGACGCACAAGCCGCCTTACAGATTTGTTTACCCCGGAAGAGTATACAGAAACGAAACGACCGACGCGCGCCACGAACGCGCTTTCTTCCAATACGAAGCACTCATCGTTGACAAGGATCTGACCTTTACCGCAGGCAAGGTAATGATAAAGAGCATCCTCTCAAAGGTCTTCGGACAGGACGTTCCCGTTCGTATGAGAGCCGGATTTTTCCCGTTCGTTGAGCCCGGATTTGAGATAGATATGGGCTGTCTTGTGTGCGGCGGCAAGGGCTGCAGCGTTTGCAAGCACGTCGGATGGATAGAAATAATGCCCGGCGGAACCCCTCACCCGAATGTTCTCCGCGCGGCGGGAGTCGATCCCGACGAATACACGGGCTTTTATGTAAACATAGGCCTTGACAGACTCGTTATGATGCGCTACGGCGTTGACGATGTCCGCCTTTTCCATAGCACGGATCTTCGCTTCTTGAAGCAGTTCCATTAAGGAGGAAAGCAGAATGAAATTATCTCTTAATTGGATCAAGGATTACGTAAAGATCCCGGATGACGCGGATCTTTCAAAACTTGCCTATGACCTTACTATGTCTACTGTCGAGGTAGAGGGAGTGTTCGACCTCGGAGCACAGTTTGATAAGATAGTCGTAGGCGTTATAAAAGAAGTACTGCCGCACCCCAACGCGGACAAGCTTCGCGTGTGCCGGGTGGATATCGGAACGGAAGATATCAAGGACATCGTCTGCGGCGGCTCTAATCTTGAAGTGGGAATGAAGGTAGTCGTTGCCTGCCCCGGAGCTATGGTGCGTTGGCACGGCGAGGGCGAGCCCGTCGAGATCAAGAACGCAAAGCTGCGCGGAGTTGCCTCTTTCGGTATGATCTGCGCCGCCGTTGAGGTCGGACTTGCGGACCTTTTCCCGACCGATGACGATCACGCCATTATGGATCTGTCTGCGTTCGACGCTAAGGCGGGAGACCCCGTCGCAAAGGTGCTCGAACTTGAGGATATGATACTTGAGATCGACAATAAATCAATGACAAACCGCCCCGACCTCTGGGGTCATTACGGGATCGCGCGCGAGATCGCCGCGCTTTACGATCTTCCCCTCGCCGACCTCGGCGAATATACCCCCGAGACCGATGAAACCTACGACGTTCGCATACTCGACGCGGAAAGATGCCCGAGATACATCGGCGCCAAGATCGAAGGACTTTGCGTAAAACCCTCGCCGTTCGAGATGCAGAGCCGTATTTGGAGAGTCGGAATGAGACCCATAAACGCACTCGTTGACGTTACGAACTACGTTATGCTTGCAACGGGTCAACCGACGCACGTTTTCGATTCCAATCACATAAAGGATCATATAGAGGTGAGACGCGCCGAAGAGGGAGAGAAGCTTCGCCTTCTGAACGATAAGGATCTTTCGCTCTCCTCGGACGATCTCGTTATCGCCGACGCCGAGGGCGCGGTCGCGCTCGCCGGTGTTATGGGCGGCGCCAAGGATTCCGTCCTTCCCGAAACGCAGAGCGTTATTCTCGAGGTCGCCAATTTCGACTCAAAGAGCGTCCGCCGCACAGCCCTTCGCTACGATAACCGTACCGAGGCATCGGCAAGATATGAAAAGGCAGTCGATCCCGAAAGATGTGATCAGGCACTCTCGCTCGCCGTTAAGCTCTTCTCGGAGCTCTACCCCGAAATGAAGGTAACGGCGTTCAAGGATCTCTACCCCCAAAAGCTCGAAAGAAAAGAGATAGACGTTGACTTCGATTGGCTTGACAGAAGACTCGGTATGCGTATTCCCGAGGAGGTTATCGCAAGAAAGCTCGGTACTATGGGCTTTGACGTCAAGTTTACCGAGACGGGAATGCACATCGTCGTTCCGACCTGGCGTTCCACGGGCGATGTTTCTATCAAAGCCGATATTATGGAAGAGGTCGCGCGTATGTACGGCTACGAAAATTTCGAGGCGTCCGCCATCACGACGACATTCGACAGCGCGATAAATCAGCTTGAGGTGGATCTTGTGCGCCGTGTCAAGGAATACCTCGCGTTCCGTTGCAATATGCAGGAGATCTTTACCTATCCCTGGATGACGGATACCTTTGTAAACGCGCTCCTTCCGAGCACGGACGGCATCCTGTGCCTGTCCACGCCCCCGTCTCCGTCGGAAAAATATATCCGCTCGACGCTTTTGCCTAACCTTTGTAAGGCGATCGTCAAAAACGAGCGCAATTTCGACGAATTTGCAATATTTGAAGAGGCTCAGATATTTGAGGATCGCGACTTTGCGCCGCTCAATGAGCCTTGCGAGAAGTTGCCCTTCAATCGCCGCCATCTCGGTTGCGCGTTTGTCGGCAAACCGGATAGCGTAGGCGCGCTGTTCCGCCGTGCGAAGGGCGTTATCGGCGCGATGCCGTCATATACTCATATGGAAGGATTTACCTTCAAAAAGGAAGAGAAGCCTTATTGGGCGGATGAGACGGTATGGCTCAATATATATCTCGGCGATGAAAAGATCGGCGATCTCGCACTCCTTTCTAAGAAGGCAACGCTTGCCTGCGGAATAAAGGTGCTCTCCGCCGTCCTCGTTGAGCTTGATATGGACGCACTCAAGCCCTTCAGATCGAGAACCAATCGCTTCGCTCGCGTGCCCGAGTTCCCGATGAATGAATATGACCTGTCGTTCCTTGTTGATTCATCGGTCAAGTGGGATGAGATACGCGGCGTCGTGCTCGAAAAGAAGACCGACGGCTCGCTCCTTCGTGACGTGCTCTTCGTTGACGAGTATAAGGGCAAACAGATCCCCGACGGTAAAAAGTCCGTTACTATCAGACTTGTGATCGGCTCGGATGAAAAGACCCTTACGGGAGACGAGATAGAAACCGTCGCAAATTCCACGCTTAAAAAGCTTTCCAAGAGACTTTCGGCTGATATACGTAAGTCGTAAAAAGGATTTGAATTTTTTGCCCGCCTTAGCAAGGCGGGCATTGTGTTTTTTGCGACTTTTTCACCTTTTTTGAAAATTGCGGTTTTCGCTTTTCGGGGCGCCGCCGGTGTCTTGGATTTTTCGGGGCGATCCCCTCTTCCGATTTCAGCGCTTGCGCTGAAATATATTTCATTTGGTCACTTTCTTGTTGAGTGACAAGAAAGTGACAGAAAAAATAGTCGAGCGACAAAAAGTAAGATAAAAACCTTAGTCAGCATATAGAAATAAAAACAGACTAAACTCCTCAGCCACTTTTTATTTTGGCACAAGAGGCGCAAAATGAAATATTAAATAGAAACGCCGTCAGATTCAAAAAAATCAGACCCCGAAGCATACACCTCGGGATCTGATTTTTTAATTTATTGCTTTCCGGCATCCATATCGTAGCCGAAAAAGCCTTTTGCTGTCAACCGATCAGTCTTTAATAGCTGCCTGAGCTGCTGCAAGGCGAGCTATCGGAACTCTGAAAGGTGAGCAGGATACATAGTCAAGTCCTATGCTGTGGCAGAATTCAACGGAAGCAGGGTCGCCGCCGTGCTCGCCGCAGATACCTACGTGAAGCGCGGGGTTAACGGGCTTACCAAGGTCGAGAGCGAGCTTCATAAGCTTGCCTACGCCTACCTGGTCGAGCTTAGCAAAGGGATCGTTCTCAAAGATCTTTGCATCATAGTAAGCGTCAAGGAACTTACCTGCATCGTCACGGGAGAAGCCGTATGTCATCTGAGTAAGGTCGTTTGTGCCGAAGCAGAAGAAGTCTGCGTTCTGCGCGATCTCATCAGCTGTGAGGCAAGCTCTCGGGATCTCAATCATCGTACCTACCTCGTAGTCGAGCTTAACGCCTGCTGCTGCGATCTCAGCATCAGCGGTTGCAACTACTACGGCCTTAACGTACTTAAGCTCTTTTACGTCGCCTACGAGAGGGATCATAATTTCGGGCTTAACGGTCCAATCGGCGTGAGCCTTCTGAACGTTGATAGCGGCACGGATAACTGCCTTTGTCTGCATCTTTGCGATCTCGGGGTATGTTACTGCGAGACGGCATCCGCGGTGACCCATCATCGGGTTGAACTCGTGGAGGGATGCAATGATGTTCTTGATCTCTTCTACTGTCTTGCCCTGAGCGTCTGCGAGAAGCTTAATGTCAGCCTCTTCTGTGGGAACGAACTCGTGGAGCGGAGGATCAAGGAATCTGATGCAAACGGGTGTGCCTTCAAGAGCGTCGTAGAGAGCCTCGAAGTCGGACTGCTGATAGGGAAGGATCTTGTCAAGTGCCTTCTCTCTCTCTTCTGCTGTGTTGGAGCAGATCATCTCTCTGAATGCCGCAATTCTGTCAGCCTCAAAGAACATATGCTCTGTACGGCAAAGACCGATACCCTCGGCACCGAGCTCGCGAGCCTTTTTAGCATCGGAGGGTGTGTCGGCATTGGTTCTTACCTTGAGCTTGCGGAACTCGTCAGCCCAGCTCATAATAGTACCGAAGTTGCCCGAGATCTCGGCGTCAACTGTCGGAACGATACCGTCGTAGATGTTACCTGTGGAACCGTTGATGGAGATGTAGTCGCCCTCGTGATAGGTCTTGCCTGCGAGAGTGAACTGCTTGTTCTTCTCGTCCATAGCGATCTCGCCGCATCCGGATACACAGCACTTACCCATACCACGAGCAACAACTGCTGCGTGAGATGTCATACCGCCGCGTACCGTGAGGATACCCTGAGCCGCCTTCATACCCGAAATATCCTCGGGGGATGTCTCGAGACGAACGAGAACTACCTTCTTGCCTGCCTTGTTCCATTCATCAGCGTCTGCTGCGGAGAATACGATCTGACCGCAAGCCGCACCGGGCGATGCGCCGAGACCCTTGCCTACGGGGTTAGCACTCTTGAGCGCCTTAGCATCGAATTGGGGGTGAAGAAGTGTGTCAAGGTTTCTGGGGTCTATCATAAGAACAGCTTCCTGCTTTGTCTTGTGTCCCTCAGCAACGAGGTCAACAGCGATCTGGAGAGCTGCCTGAGCGGTTCTCTTACCGTTACGTGTCTGGAGCATATAGAGCTTGCCGTGCTCAACGGTGAACTCCATATCCTGCATATCGTGATAGTGGTTCTCGAGTATGCTGCAAACTTCTGTGAACTGCTTGAATGCCTCGGGGAACTTCTCAGCCATCTGAGCAATGGGCATAGGTGTACGAACACCTGCAACGACGTCCTCGCCCTGAGCGTTTGTAAGGAACTCGCCCATAAGGTGCTTTTCGCCCGTAGCGGGATCACGTGTGAACGCAACGCCGGTACCGCAATCGTCACCCATATTACCGAATGCCATCATCTGAACGTTAACAGCGGTACCCCAGCTGTAAGGGATATCGTTGTCGCGGCGGTATACGTTGGCTCTGGGGTTGTCCCAGGAACGGAATACTGCCTTGATAGCGCCCATAAGCTGCTCCTTGGGATCTGTGGGGAAGTCCTCACCGATCTTTTCCTTGTACTCAGCTTTGAACTGATTTGCAAGCTCCTTGAGGTCGTCAGCTGTAAGCTCTGTGTCCTGCTTTACGTTCTTTTTCTCTTTCATCGCGTCGATGAGCTCTTCAAAGTACTTTTTGCCGACTTCCATAACGACGTCGGAGTACATCTGAATGAATCTGCGGTAGCAGTCCCAGGCCCATCTGGGGTTGTTCGAGCTCTTCGCCATATAATCAACAACGTCCTCGTTGATACCGAGGTTAAGAATAGTATCCATCATACCGGGCATAGATGCGCGTGCGCCGGAACGAACGGAAACGAGAAGAGGATTCTTCTTGTCGCCGAACTTTTTGCCGGTGACTTTCTCCATCTTGTCGATGTATTCGTTGATCTCTGCCTGGATCTCGGCATTGATCTGTCTGCCGTCCTCGTAGTACTGTGTGCACGCTTCGGTCGAGATAGTGAATCCCTGAGGAACAGGAAGACCGATCTTTGTCATTTCGGCAAGGTTTGCGCCCTTACCGCCGAGAAGCTCACGCATTGAAGCGTCGCCCTCTGTAAACAGGTAGCAATATTTTTTTGCCATTGTTTGATTTCCTCCGTTTTATAATAATATTTTTTTTACGCTTTTGTAATGATGCCGATGTTCGGCAACTTTAGACTCTTTATTATACCATATTTTTCACATTTTGAACAGGGCTATTTCGCGCCAACCGTTAATTTTTTGTTAACCGAAGGTAATATATTTTCTTATTGTGTTAAATGTTTGTCTTTTCCGTTGACAAAGAGGGCGCTTTGGACTATAATACACACAGAATACGTGGGCATACGAGACAAGCACAGCGAATTTTCGAGGGGGAACCTCGGGGATCGGTGTGCTGTGTTGCTTTGGAATTTTTTGCCCGCTGACCGCGGAATGAGCAAAAGTACGGAGGTAAAATGTATGGCAGGCGGCATATTTGATATATTCGACCGAATTGCAAAGGAGAGGGCGCCCGAGCAAAGAGAGCCGATAACATATCTTATCGTCGGACTCGGAAACCCGGGTCAAAAGTACGAGAACACCCGTCACAATACGGGTTTTATGGCGGCGGATTATATCGCATCGAAAGTCGGCGCGTCGATAAATCAAGCTAAATTCAAGGGACTTTGCGGCGAGGCAAGCTTCAGAATAGAGTATGAGATAAAGCCTAAGAAAGGCAAGAAGCATCGTGGGGAGACCGACGAGGCGGCGCAAGAGGAAACGGCACCGACGCCTCGGATCGAGACTAAGTGCGTGCGCGCTCTGATTTTGAAGCCTCAGACGCTTATGAACCGATCGGGAATATCCGTAAGTGAAGCCGCCGATTTTTATAAGATCCCACCGGAAAGGATCATCGTGATATACGACGATATTTCGCTTGACGTGGGAAAGATGCGCGTTCGTCGAAAGGGGAGCGCGGGCGGACACAACGGGATCAAAAGCATAAATGAATTTCTCGGCTCGGAGAATTTTCCGAGGATAAAAATGGGCGTGGGGCAAAAGCCGCATCCCGATTATGACCTTGCCGATTGGGTGTTGGGTGCGTTTTCGAAGAATGACATTGAAACACTTAAGGCGATATTTCCGACGATGTACGAGGGGCTTCTTCAGATGCTTGTCGGAGATATAGACGGCGCTATGCAGGTTTGCAATTGATGCGACAAGAGGCTTATGACCGTTATTGACGGTCGATGAGTTTTGCCGGATTCTTGTCGATCGGCGGGGATTGCCGACGCGAACCGTTTGTAAAGACTAAAGTTGCCGCCTGCGGGTCATAATCCCACCCCGCAGGCTACTGCGGAGCTAAAATCCGCAGCTCAAATTATAGCGGGATATCTGATAAATTTTTTTTGCTTTATATCATCTTGCTATGTTCGCACTGCCTCAACGCACCGCACAAGAATACAGTTTTCAAATTCCGCGTTGTTCGCACCGCCCCCCTTTTCAATCCGCCGGTACATCAATAACAGGTCAACAGATCACACTGTGTAG
>CAYYND010000070.1:0-8059 GCA_964472845.1 uncultured Lachnospiraceae bacterium
GTTCTGATAAACGATCCGACCTCGGGATACGGAATATTTACCGAAAATATGCTTTCTCAGATGCCCGATCTCGTCGGGTAAGAGGGCGGATAGGTGAGGGCTGTTTCAAGGACACGGAGCAGCCCTATATTTCTGACACTATATATCTAAGCTGCATACACTGTTATCGGCAGATTTTATTAAAACATCAGTTGAAAGGATGAGATGAAATGACAATATATAAGCCGTATTTGAGAGAAAATGCCGTGTCTTATGCGAGGGAATGGGCGCTTTCACGCAATCCGCTGTTTATTGATTTTGCGGGACTCGGAGGAGATTGCACGAGCTTTGTGTCTCAAAGCGTACTTGCGGGAAGCTGTACTATGAATTTTACAAGAGATTTCGGTTGGTATTACATAACCTCCTTTGACCGTGCGCCCGCGTGGAGCGGTGTCGAAGCTTTCTTCGATTTTATGACTCAGGCTCCCGAATTTACGGCGGCAAACGGCGGTATCGGACCGTTTGGCAGCGAGACGCGCAGAAGATTTGCAGAGATTGGAGATGTTGTTCAGATAGCAAATTCCGAGGGTGACTACTATCACACACTGATAATAAGTCGGATAGATGAGGATGAGATCTATGTCTGCGCACACACGAACGATGCGCTCGACAGACCGTTATCCTCCTATGACTATGCCACGGAAAGATTTATACATATCGAAGGAGTGCGTGAAGAGGTGGATGAGTATCCTTGCTTTGAGGATCTTATTAACGGGGTGGCACTTCCCGTGCCCGACCGTGATATCGGTGATATGCCCGAAATGATGTAGAGCTTTGACTACGCCTGTCTCCGACTATGATATTTGCCCGTCGGCGAGTTTTCGACGGGCATTTTGAGGTTTGTGCCTGTTTTTTTTGTATTTGTGCGATCGAGTACTTGAAAAAAATCCGTGTTTGTGATACAATGAGAAGCGATTTGATTTTAAATTTAAATATAAGTTGTTTTGCAATTAGTGGAGTGACAAATATGAATATTGGGCAAAGCATATTACTTGGCAGAATAAGGCTCCGAGCTTATGAGGAGTCGGATCTTGATTTTTTGACGAGTATGTGGTTCGATCCGGAAAACGGAAAATATATGAGTGACCCGACCAAAGAATATGTTGACGATGCTTATCAGCACGCACTCGATACTCTTCAGGACAGTGACGACGGGTACTATCTCGTCGTCGAGCTTTCCGAGACGAGAGAGCGTATCGGATCTGCGGGATTATTTCCGCTTGAAGCTGACGGAGACTATGATATCGGATATTGCATTCGTAAAGATTTATGGCGTTGCGGATACGGAAGTGAGGTCGTGTCGGCACTTCTTAAATGGCTGAGTGCGCACGGAGCAAAGAAGGCAAAGGCGGAGGTCGCCGTTGACAACATTCCTTCAAATATGCTTCTCCGCAAGTTCGGATTTGAGGTCGAGCGCAAAAGCGAGTTCAAAAAGTACAATATGGGTATAACCTTCAAAAGCTACATATATGCAAAGACTTTTGACGGAAATATGATAAGACTTGAAGATGTGGATGAGACCAATTGGGGCTGATTCTTTGAAAAAAGCTGACGGCGTACAGATAAAGCAATAAGATCATAGAAAAAAACGCGGCGGATATGACCGCGTACACACGGAAGGAGAAATTTAAAATGGCAGAATTTACGGTAAATGAAATGCTCGAAATGCAAAGATCTTTGCAGGAAAAATATAAAGGTCGTTGGGATCCGATCTGTCCTGAGCAAGGAAGGATACAACTTCTTTGGATGATAGGAGAAATAGGTGAGGTCATTGACATCATCAAGAAAAACGGTACGAGCAAAGCCATATCCGATTCGACGATCCGCACTCATCTTGTAGAGGAGATGGCGGACGTGCAGATGTATTTTCACGATGTTATGCTTTGCTACGGCATTACATCAGACGAACTGAAAAAAGCATATACCGAAAAGTTTGAGAAAAATATGAAAAGGTGGTAAATCAAATGATCATGTTCTACTTGATCTCTTTTATGGTTTTCGCAATGTTTATCTTTGTGTTTGTAAAGGCTGTAAGCGAGTGGAGCAAGAATAATAATTCTCCGAGGCTCTCGGTTGACGCAAAAATAGTTGATAAACGGATGTCAACGCATCATCATAACAACAACGGGCATCATTATCACACTCATTCGTATTACGTTACCTTCGAGGTCCAAAGCGGTGACCGCATGGAGCTTCGTGTGCCGCGCGATGAGTATGGCCTCTTTGTGTGCGGAGACGGGGGAATATTATCCTTTCAGGGCACGAGGTACCTCGGATTTGAACGGCGTATATAAGATGCCGAATTTGATAAATAATAAAAAGATCACTTGTGTGCTGTTTCAGCAAGTGATCTTTGTGTTTGTTTTGAATTTTTAACGGCATCTTTTAAGCATTTTCGTAGAGACTGAGCAGGTACATTCCCACCTCGTGTGCGAACCTTCCGGCTCTCAGGCGAAGGTCATCGGGTATCTTTCCGAAGAAGCCGTGTACTTCGTATGTAAAGTCTCCGTCATACTCGATCTCCTTAAGCAGAGGCATAATCTCCTCCCAAGGTGTCGTTCCTCTTATGAAGGGGAGAAAATGGTCATCGCTTTTGCCGTCACATTCCTGAACATGCGTAGCCTTGAGCCTTTTTCCGAGCTTGCGGAGTGCGGGTACTTGATTTTTGTATACAAGCTGCGCGTGTCCGAAGTCCCAGCAACCGCCGACCGCGCTGTCATTGAGCGCATCGATAATGGCGATCTGCTCATCGACGATGGCGGTAAAACGATGCTTGGTCTTTACGGGGTTAAACTCAGCCATATTTTCTATTGCGATACCTGTTCCGTACTGCTTAGCCCACTCAACGAGAGGTGTGTAGAATTCGATATTCGTCTTCAAATTTTGCTCAAACGACATCTCGTCGGAAAGTACATCGGTCTGCGCGTGTACTACCACCCACTTTATGCCGAGCTTTGCGCTTGCCTCAATGGAGCGGCGTACGCTTTCAAAATGCCAAGCGCGATCCTCATCGGTCATCTTTCTGTCGGCACGCCAAAGATTTGAATCATATGGCGCGTGCGATTGCGAGAAGGTGACGCCGAGCTTTGCCGCGGCTTCTCCTATCGCGTCGATATTTGCCTTCCAATCATCGCCGCAGATCTCGCAGCCTGATTTCGGGTTACCGCCGGCACAGAAGTTAAGGTCGATGACCTCAAATCCACATTCGCGGCACATAGTCATAGACTCAATGAGCGGAGTGCGTCCGCCTTGACGTCTTGTCGGAAAAATACAGGTCGAAGTTGCTAATCTCATATCTTTATTCTCCACAATTAAAAAAATCTTTAAAAATATTGTTTGAGTACTTGACAAAAAAGCGAAAGCGTTGTAAAATTAATCGAAGATAAATACTTGCGAACATAGTTTAGTGGTAGAACTACAGCTTCCCAAGCTGTTGGTGCGGGTTCGATTCCCGTTGTTCGCTTTTTTTGTTTGCACACAGAAAAGTATAACACACACCGACATTTTTGTCAACACCGAAGAAAAAACAATTTTAAAATTTAAATATCAAAAGTGGACTGCCTATCGGAGTCCATCTTTTTTATGATGTCGAAAAGCACTTACGAGGGATCCTTGCGATGCGCAAGAGATGCTTCGCTACTATTCTTTCATTCTTTTGCTTTAGCACCGACAGAGTTTGCAAACTTCAAGAAGCCGCGACGTCCGTCGACGGTGCGCTTATAAACGCCTGCATCCTCGAGCACCTTTACAAACGTGCTTCCGATCTCTCTGTGAAGAATATCAAGCGCATTCTCGTCTGTGAAGATGTATCTGCTTGAAAATCTTGCGAACCATTCCGCGTGCTTTCGTAGCTCTGCATCCGTTGACGGGTCAAGTCCGCGCACTGCAAATTCGGCAAGCCTTTGCATCTCGGTTTTTAGTCTTGCGGGAAGCACGGCAAGTCCCATGACCTCGATAAGTCCGATGTTTTCCTTTTTTATATTGTGATGCTCGACGTGCGGATGATAGAGTCCAAAGGGGTGCTCGGGTGTCGTTACATTGTTTCTGAGTACGAGGTCAAGCTCATATTTTCCGTCCTTAAAGCGTGCTATTGGTGTGACCGTGTTGTGAGGTTCACCGTCGGTCTCAGAAAAAATGAGGCGATCTTTATCGTCATAAGCTCTCCAAGCGGTGAGTATCTTGTCTGCAAGATCTGCCAGGGGATCCTTATCGCGGCAACGCAGACGTATCACCGACATAGGCCAACGGACTATGCCGCCCTCAACATCGCCGTAACCGTCAAATTCGAGAGGGATCTCTATCGGAGCACTTTCCATAGCAAAGCTATAATGACCGCCCTGCATATGATCGTGGCTTAGGATAGAGCCTCCGACTATCGGAAGGTCCGCATTTGAACCTATGAAGTAGTGCGGAAGCCATTCTACGAAATCCAATTGCTTTACGAAAGTGGACCTGTCGATCTTCATAGGAGTATGCTCGCCCGAAAAAACTATGCAATGCTCATTGTAGTAAACGTAGGGTGAATACTGCATATACCACTGTTTTCCCGCCATGGTAACGGGGATCACACGGTGATTTTGTCGTGCGGGATGGGAGAGCGTACCCGCATAGCCTTCGTTTTCACGGCAAAGCAGGCAAGCAGGGTATCCACTCTTCTTTGCAAGCCTTGCGGCGGCGATCTCGGCGGTCGTCTTTTCGGGCTTTGAAAGATTTATTGTGATATCTATCTCGCCGTATTCGCTCGAATATTTGTATCTTACGTCGCGGCTCACTCTGTAAGTCCTTATATAATCCGAGCTTTTAGCCAGAGAGTAATAGTAATCGGTCGCGGCTTGCTTGGAGACTTCGAGAAGAGAGTTGAATTTACCTATCACGACAGACGGCGGAGGTGTCAGCAAGCCCATGATCTTGGTATCGAACAGATCTCTGTACGTTACCGTATTTTCAGGAAACAACTTTCGCTCAAACGCATAGTCGTCTATTCCGCGGAGTATCTCTTCGAGAGAAAGAGAGTCGGCATCCTTCGGGTCATCATATTCGTTTAGTCCCAAGACCTCAATGATCCTGTTGGTGCAGAATATGCGGTCGTATTCGCTGATAAGCGAGGTGTTTACGGCGTAGTCTATAAGCGCTCTTATGTAGCGGTATATACTCTTCATTATAAGCTGTGCTCCGTTTTTTCATTATATAGATTTTGAATTTTGTACATCCAAATGATACCACAATTTCTTGAGTTTGTAAATAGCAGATTGACGTTTTTTTAAAAAATTGAGCCTGTTTTTTTCTGCCGACTTGACACGCCGAAAGTTTTATAATATAATATGTTTGACTTTAACGCTTAAGGAGCGCCTTTTATGAAAAATTCGTTCGGAAACAATGTAATACTGACGCTGTTCGGCGAGAGCCACGGGGAAGCGATAGGAGCTGTCCTTGACGGAATGGCTCCGGGTATACAAATAAATGAGGATTATATTGCGGATCAAATGGGACGACGCCGCTCCGTCGATGCCATCTCTACCAAACGACGCGAGCCGGATAACGTAAAGATAGTCAGCGGCATCTGCAACGGCAGGACTACGGGCACGCCCATCTGCATTCTTATTGAAAACAAAGATACGCAGGGCGCTCATTATGAAATGCTTAAGGATCTTATGCGTCCGGGACACGCAGATTACACGGGCTTTGTGAAGTATCACGGATATAATGACCACAGAGGCGGCGGACATTTTTCGGGAAGGCTTACTGCTCCGATAGTTGCGGCGGGGTCTATCGCTTTGCTCGCGCTTCGATCAAAGGGGATCACGGTTGCAACTCACATTAAAAAATGCGCGGGGATATCAGACGTCGAATTCTCATCTGATATAAAGGATTTGGCGAAGGACGCAGAATATCTTAATCAACTCGATTTTGCCGTACTTGACCACGATAGAGGAAAGCTTATGATGGAAGCCATCGGGGTAGCGGCGACGGACGGGGATAGCGTCGGCGGTGTGCTTGAAACGGTCGTGCTCGGAATGCCCGTAGGAATAGGCGAGCCTTGGTTCGATACGATAGAGGGGATGCTTTCACACGCGCTGTTTTCAATACCTGCCGTCAAGGGGGTCGAATTCGGTTGCGGCTTTGAACTTGCCGATATGAGAGCGAGCCGCGCCAATGACGCTATGTGTTATTCGGAAAACGGTGATATTATGACGCTCACTAACAACAACGGTGGCGTGAATGGCGGTATTACAAATGGTATGCCTATCGTATTCCGATGCGCTATTAAGCCTACGCCTTCGATCTCAAGAAAGCAAAGCACCGTAAATATTACAACGGGGGAGGATGTCGATATCGAGATAGTCGGCAGACACGATCCGGCAATAGTCCATAGAGCAAGGGTGGTCGTTGACAGCATCGCGGCATTGACACTTTGCGATATGCTCGCTTCGCGGTTAGGCACCGAGTATTTTATTTGCGAGTAATAAGCGAACAAAATATTTAAAAGATATGTTGTTTTTGGTTATAGAAGTTATACTTTGATTGTGGTATCATATAAATTGATTTTTGCGAAGGAGTATACTTTATAATGAGAAAATTTTCCGGTAAGATCGCGGCTTTTATGTATGGACGGTACGGCGTTGACGAAACATACTATCTACTGCTCGTACTTTGGTTCCTGAGTTCTGTTCTGTACTTGATATTTGACGGATGGGTCAGATGGGGGCTTTTGGCGTGCCAACTCTTTTTCATCGGATTTGCAATCTTTCGAACTATGTCAAAGAATATTGCAAGGCGGAGAAAGGAGAACGAGTGGCTCAGAAAAATCATAAACAAACGCAAGGCGGCAAAGGCTCTGAGAAAGAACAAAAAGCGTGACAAGGCCACTCATATCTATTGTAAATGTAAAAAATGCAAGGCGGTCTTGAGATTGCCTCGCGTCAAGGGCGAGCATACCGCCGTGTGCCCAAAATGTCACGAGAGGATCAAGGTCAAGGTAAAATAACCGTCCTTAGTTAAAATGAAGGCTTTGATGCCGGATAGGATATTTATGAAGAATTATACGCACATTATTTGGGACTTTAACGGAACAATACTTGATGACATTCAGATCGGTATTGACAGCATAAATTGCCTTTTGCACAAGCGTGGGATCACTCCGATCGAATCTACGGAGCGTTACCGTTCGTTATTCGGATTTCCCATAATAGATTACTATAAGAGACTCGGCTTTGATTTTGACAAAGAGTCTTACGACGATGTTGCCGTGGAATGGGTGGAGCAATACAATAGCCGCAGAAGAAAAGCTACCGTCCACGATGATGTAAAAAGACTTCTTGATAAATTCAAGGAAGAAAATATAAAACAGCTCATCATTTCCGCCACCGAGCGTAATATGCTCAGCGAACAGATAGATGAGCTGGGGCTTTCAAAGTATTTTGACGAGATATTGGGAATAGACGATATAAAGGCTACAAGCAAAACGCATGTTGCGGTGGAATGGCGAGAGGAACATCCCGATGCTGTTCCGCTGTTCATCGGTGACACTGATCACGATATGGATACCGCGCGGGCTATGGGAGCAGAGTGCGCGCTCGTGGCTTGCGGACATCAAAGCTACGGTTATCTCAATACTCTCGGGTGTACTGTCTACCGCAATATGGATGATCTGTATCGCGATCTTTTCGGCAACTGAATTTAGATTAAAAAATATTACCTATATTAAATCTGTCAAGATGACATATATCCGACAGTACGGATACGAGCAAGGCTTTTGCATTTTTGAATTCCGAAAAATCGTGGCTTTCGTAATATGATCGTACCGATGCCATAAGCTCGGATATCCTGTTCGCGTTCGGATGCGACACCGACATTTCTACGATCGGGCGGTTTCTTTCCCAGAGATCGCTGAGCTCTATGATGCTTTTCAGCGTTTCCTCGCTGTAACTTTCGGACTCGTCTATCTCCAAAGCCCTTTTGTAGATCATATCACACGTATTATTGACGTACACGATGTTTACCGCTATGATACCGAGCATTA